>JANPCA010000369.1:0-8673 GCA_031430715.1 Hyphomicrobiales bacterium
CTGGGGTCGTTGCTGTTCAACTATGCCATGGGCAATCTGATCGCTTCGCTCAGCGGCCAGCGCAATGCCTCGCGCGACGTCATGCTGGTCAGCATCGCCGCCAATCTGGGACTTCTTGGCTATCTCAAGTACACCAACTTCCTCATCGACGTCGTCAACCAGACGGCGGGCATGGGCTTCAGCCATGTCGCCCTGCTGGTGCCGGTCGGCGTGTCGTTCTTCACCTTCATCCAGATTGGCTATCTGATCGACGCGTTCAATGGCCAGTTGTTACGTGGCAATTTCAGCCGCTACGTGGTGTTTGGCGCGTTCTTTCCCTGTGTCACGGCGGGCCCCCTGGTGATGCACCGCGAGATCATGGAGCAGCTTGAGAACCGCACTGACAGCGCCTTCAACATGCGCAGGCTCGTGACCGGGCTCACCATGTTCGGCATCGGCCTGTTCAAGAAAGTAGCGCTGGCCGATTCGATTTCGCCCTATGCCAACACGGTGTTCGATAGCGTGTCGGCGGGCGGCCCGGTCGACATGATGACCGCCTGGATCGGCGCCACCTGCTACGCGCTGCAGCTCTACTTCGATTTCTCGGGCTATACCGACATGGCGCTGGGTGCCGCCTTCGTGTTCGGCATCCGCCTGCCGCTCAACTTCGACTCGCCCTTCAAAGCCTCCAATATCTCGGACTTCTGGCGGCGCTGGCACATGACCATGACGCGCTTCTTCACCAGCTACATCTATTCCGGCTTGGCCATGAAGGGCATGCGCGCCGCCATGACCAAGGGCAGCGGCCGCGTCGAGAAATTCCTGCGCGCCGCGGCACTGCCGTCGATCGTCACCTTCATGGTGGCGGGCGTCTGGCACGGGGCCGGCTGGAACATGGTGCTCTATGGCCTGGTGCATGGCTGCGCCATCGCCATCTGCCTGGCCTGGCGCGAGTTTGGATTTGTCAAGCTGCCCCATGTGGCGGGCTGGGCGCTCACCATGAGCGTCGTCCTGAGCGCGCTTGTCATCTTCCGCGCCCCCGATCTGGCGACGGCGGGCACGATCCTCGCCAACATGTGGGGCCCCGCTAGCCTCGGTCTCGGCGCGGCGCCAGCCAGCATCGCCGGTCTCGACATCGGCCAAGCCGTCTCGATGATCGTGCTGCTCGGCGCGATCGTGCTGCTGCTGCCGAACAGCCAGCAGATTTTGCACAAGGACTGGATCAGCAGCGATGAAATGCCAGCCGAGGCCGCCATCGACGCCGGGCTTCTGACCTGGCGGCCAGCCTTGACGGGCGCCTTCGTCATCGCCGGCGCCTACACCGTTTCGCTGACCACACTGGGGGCCGGCAGCACATTTCTTTATTACCAATTCTGATAGGAGAAACGCCGCATGAACAAACACATGACAGAATTCGCCGAGATCACGCTGGAACTGCCGCGCGAAGTCGATGACGAGGTGGCGGGCGACATCGAAAAGGAATCGGTCTTCGTCTCGCCGGGCATCGAACGCATCACGATCAACCCCGGCGGGCGCACGGCGCGCATCGTGGTGAGGCCCGGCGTTTCCGCCGAAGATGTGACCGGCAAGGCGCAGCGCTTTCTCGACGTGATGGCCAAGCAATTGTCGGGCTTCGAGATCAAGGTCTTCATCGAGACGAAGCGCAAGGACACCGGCCCCTATCAGGAGAACGTCAACGAGGGCCTCGTCGAGCGCGGCTGGATGCATGATTACGGCAAGGGCCAGGTTGCTTATACCGGACCGGTGCTCAATCTGGCGCGCCTCATCGACCAGCGCTCGGGCGAACTCTACAAAAAGGCCTTCGGCGCCAAGGACGGGCACTTCCCGGCGATGATCGATGCCGACACGCTGCACAAGTGCGGCTATTTCGACTCACATCCGAACGCCGTCACCTTCGTCGGCAACGTCATCGAGGATTTCGACGCGATCGAGGAATTCCGCCTGGCCAATTCGTGTTCGGAAGGCGCTCACATGCCGCCCCACGATCATGTGCATATGGACGGCATGTGCCTCAATCCGGCCGCCTGCTTCCCGTGCTATCCGACGCTGACCGGCAAGACCATTGCCGAGGGCGAGGCCTATTCGTGGCTCGGCCGGGTGTTCCGTTACGAGTCGCGCAACATCAAGGGCCTCGACCGCCTCTACGAGTTCAACGTGCGCGAACTGGTGTTCGTGGGCAGCGAGGATTATGTCCGCGGCGCCCGCCTGAAGGCCCTGCCGGTCGTCGAGGAACTGGCGGCGCTGATGGATATCGACTGCAAGGTGCAGACGGCGACGGACCCGTTCTTCGCCACCGTGTCGGCCGCCAAGAAATTCTGGCAGGCCGCCCAGGAGGTCAAGAACGAGATCAAGATTCCAGCACTTGGCGGCGGCGAAGTGAAGCAACTGGCCTGCGGGTCGATCAACCTGCACGGCAATTTCTTCGGCAAGCGCTTCGATATCAAGGATGCCAACGGCGAACCGGTGCAAACCGGCTGCGTCGGGCTTGGCATCGAACGCTGGGTTCTGGCCGCCTTCACGCAGCACGGTTTCGACGCCAGACGCTGGCCCAAGGCCATCGCGGCCCAAATTTTCGCCTGATCAACTAAAAAAGCAAAACAACCAAGTAACAGAGAGACGTATCATGCAACTCTACCACATCATCGGCAAGGTCCTCGGCACCGACGCTAAGCTGCTTAACGACGAATCGAACGCGCAGAACACGCCCAAATGGGATTCGCTGCGCCACATCGAAGTGATCTTCGCGGTGGAGAGCGCCTTTCACGTGCGCTTCACCATGCCGGAAATCGCCAATCTGCGGAAGCTGGGCGACATCCGCAAACTGCTTCTCGCCAAGAACGTCCGGCTGAGCGAGCCCGCGGTGGCGCCGGCCCAGCAGCGGGTGGCCTGACGGACGCCCATGCGTTGCGGCGTGAAACGATCGGGGTAGGCTCATGAACGAGAAAACCATCAAACTGCTCATCGTCGACGACGATGACGATGACCTTTATCTCATCAATGATGCCTTGAGCGAAGTCGTCGAAACCCGCTACGACGTGACCACGGTCACGTCGGCGCTGGCGGCGATGGGCAAGCTCGCGGCAACGACCTATGACGTGATCATTTCCGACTACCGCCTCGGCTATGTCACCGGCATCGACTTTATCAAGAACGTCAGGCTGGCCGGCATCGATACGCCGATCATCCTGCTGACCGGCCTTGCCGGCCACCTGATCGACAAGGCGGCGCTCGAAGCGGGTGCCTCGGACTTCCTGCCCAAGGCGTCATTGACCGGTGCCGTGCTCGACCGCTCGGTGCGCTATGCGATGGCCCACGCCAACCGCCAGCGGCTGCTGCACGCGGTGCTGAAAACCACCGTCTCGGGCATGGCCGTTCTCGATCCCAAGGGCGGATTGACCCTGTGGAATCCGCGCTTCTCGGAGTTTGCCGAGGCGGCTTTCGGGACCGACCGCGAGCGCCTCGGCAAGCTCGTCGAGGTGTCCATGCAGAATGGCGCAAGGGACATCGAGATCGGCGAGCGCACGGCGGAGGTACATTGCATGGTGCTGCCCGATGGCGGCCACGTTCTGGCGCTGCACGACGTGACGGCGCGCGTCACCGAGCTCCGCGAGCGCGCGCTCGCCGAGCAGCGGGTGCGCAAGATCGCCATGCACGACACCCTGACGGCGCTTCCCAACCGCTTCGCCTTCAACGACCGGCTGGACGAAGCGCTGATCGACGCGGCGGCGAAAAGCGGCCGCCTTGCCGTGCTCAGCTTCGATTTCAACCGCTTCAAGGAAGTGAACGACCTGTTCGGCCACGCGGCGGGCGACGAACTCCTGCGCATGGCGGCAAGCCGCCTGGCGCCGATACTGCCCGAGGCCGACTTCGCGGCGCGCCTCGGCGGCGACGAATTCGTGCTGATCCATAATGTCGGCGATGACGGCAGCGCCACAAAGCTGGCGCAACGGGTCGCCGAGCAGCTTTCCAAGCCGCTCGACTATCAGGGCCGGGTTATCGAGGCGGGCGTCAGCATCGGTATCGCCTATTTTCCCGAACACGGGTCGCGCCGCGAGGAACTCCTGGCCAATGCCGATCTTGCCATGTACCGGGCCAAGTCGGGAATCGGCAGTTCCTATTGCGTCTTCGACGCCGGCATGGACGAATTCATCCGTGAACGGCGTAAAATCTCGCACGAGCTGCGCAGTGCCATCCAGGATGGCGAGTTCAAGCTCTATTGCCAGCCGCAGCACCGCGCCTCGTCCGGCGATCTGGTCGGCTTCGAAGTTCTGCTGCGCTGGTTCAGCCCGACCCGCGGCATGGTGCCGCCACAGGATTTTATTCTGATCGCGGAGGAAACAGGCGTCATCAAGGATATCGACGAATGGGTGATGCGCGAGGCCTGCCGCGCCGCCGCCAACTGGAGCCTGCCGCTGAAAGTCGCGGTCAATGTTTCGGCGCGCGCCATCTGCCACGCCGGGATCGTCGATACGGTGCGCAATATCCTGATCGAGACGGGTCTGCCGGCCGGGCGGCTCGAAATCGAAGTGACCGAGACGGCGCTGATCAACGACCTGAGCCGCGCGCTGCATAACATGCGCCAGATCAAGGCTTGCGGCGTGGCCATCGCCATGGACGATTTCGGCACGGGCTATTCGTCGCTGTCGCTGCTGAACTCATTCCCCTTCGACAAGATCAAGATCGACCGCTCCTTCATCCAGGCGGTGGGCTCCAACGACCGGGCCGATTCGATCTTCCGCGCCGTTGCCGGCATGGGCAAGGCCCTGGGCGTTCCGGTGCTGGTCGAGGGCATCGAGACCCAGGAACAGTTCGACTTCGCGCGCCAGCTCGACTGCGACGAGGTGCAGGGTTATTACCACGGCCGGCCGATGCCCGAAGCGGAGGCCGAGATGCTGCTGTCGGCCCTGGCGGACGGCTACTCGATGGCCGAGGCGAGAACCATGGCCAAGGGCGCTGGCGGGAGTGGCGTTTCGGGCGCCGCGGCGTGAAACCGGAGCTTACGCTAACCTCTTGTTAGTCATGCCGTTTCATCGAACTTTAAAAGCCCTGTGCGATAAAGATCGTACTCAAGGTGAGTGGAGTGGAAAAATGAATCGTAGGGATATGGCCCGCGCCGGTGGGGTGTTTGCCGGGCTGGCGGTGATGGGCGTCGCGATGAGCAAGACGGCTTCGGCCTGCTCCGATGACGATCTGGCGAAAGCCATCGAGGAATACCGCCAGGCGATGGTGGACGGCAATGGCGCGCACCTGCTGGAACTCAGCAGCGACGCGATGAGTTTCGGCCATGCCAATGGCGTCGTCCAGACCAAGATCGAATTCGTCAAGACGGTCGTCGAGAAGTCGGAAGTGTTCAAGGCGATCCGCCTCTCCGATCACAAACTCGAGGTGGCCGGAGACATCGGGCTTGCCCGTCACACCTTCGACGCCGACCTGATCTTCCAGGGCAAGGACATGAACCTGAAGCTCGGCATCCTGATGGTGTGGCGCAACGAAGATGGCCGCTGGCGCCTGATTGCCCGCCAATCCTTCAAGCCGATCGTCGTCTGATCGGAACCGTGACCATTCGAGGCCGCCGGCCCGGGGGCATTGCACCCCGGCCGGTGGCCCCGTTGTTTTCCGCGAAGCTCAGCGCGCCGCGACCTTGGGATTTTCCGCAGCGATAGTCATCGATCCGACCGACACATAGACGGCATCGCCGCCCGCCTCCTTGCGGGCTTCAGCCGAAAGGCTGACCGTCAGGGGATTGGGCAGGCGGCCGTTGCCCGGTACGGCGAAATCAAGGTTGCGCGCGAATTTTTCCGAAGCCGCGGTGCCGGAGGGCCAACCGACCGTCTGTTCGGCGGTGCCGACCGTGACAGTCAGCTTTGCCTCGCCGGTGGTGCCCTTGATGATGTGACCCTCAAGCGCCACCGTGACCCGGGTGAAGCTGTCGACGCCCGGCTGGATGATGTCGTAATGGCCGGAAATCCGCGATGCCGCTTCGCGCATCGCGCCCTCGGCCTTGGCTTCCAGGGCTTCGAAGGTCAGCTTGACACTGCGGCCATCGTCGGAACTCAGCGACTTGGTTTCCTTCCAGCCATCGGAACTGTCGTCCTCGACGACGAAGCCGCCCCATTCCAGCCGCGCGATGTCGGCGGCGGCGGCACTCTGCACCATTGCCGCCAACACTAGCGCAACACCCCACGCAACTCCCATCCGTCTCATCACGCCTACTCCGCTCATTAACCTTTTGTTAATAGTCACGCGGCGGACCCGATGAAAAGCGGGCAGTTCCAGGAATCCGCGGTTGTCCACGGCAACAATTTACCTGTGAATACAACCTGAAGATGATTGACGATGGCAAATTAAGTAAAAATTTACTTCAAAAGAGATGATTTCCCGCAACCCATGGAGGAATGGGTGAATGGGGAGGCAGGCCCAAAAGACAAAATTAAAACTTTCCGGGCATAGATGTTCAAGGAGAACGGATGGGTCCAGCCTAGGCTTATGGCTGAAACGCGCGGGCCCACACAACTGGATGGATCATCGAGATGACGCTTTCGCGCCTGGCCTGCGGCACCGCCTTCGCTTCTCTCCTGTGCTTCGCGGCACCAGCACTCGCGGCCCAGAAATGGGACATGCCGCTCGCCTATCCTGCCTCCAATTTCCAATCCGTCACGGCCAAGGCTTTTGGCGAATGCGTGAGGCAAG
Source organism: Hyphomicrobiales bacterium (assembly GCA_031430715.1). Taxonomy (GTDB): domain Bacteria; phylum Pseudomonadota; class Alphaproteobacteria; order Rhizobiales; family Aestuariivirgaceae; genus Aestuariivirga. The sequence goes on from JANPCA010000369.1 coordinate 6,691, forward strand.
CGACTGCCGGTGAGATCGATATCGTCACCCATCCGGGCGGCTCGCTGTTCAAGGGCAACGACATCAAGCGCGCCGTGCAGACCGGGCAGACGCCGATCGGCGAACGCCTAATGTCGGCGCACGAGAACGAGAATCCGCTGTTCGGTCTCGACTCGGTTCCATTCCTGACCAAATCCTACGAGGATTCGGAAAAGCTCTGGCAGGCGGGCCGCCCCGAGCTTGACAAGGTACTCGATGCCCAAGGGCTGGTGCTGCTCTATTCGGTGCCATGGCCGCCGCAGGGTCTCTATTTCAAGAAGGACGTGAAGAGCGCCGCCGACATGGCGGGCGTCAAGGTGCGTTCCTATAACAATTCGACGGGGCTGCTCGCCGAACTCTCCGGCATGGTGCCGGTGCAGATCGAAGCGTCCGAAATCACCGAGGCGCTGATCACCGGCGTCATCGAATCGCTCATCACTTCGGCGGTCACCGGACAGGACAGCAAGGCCTGGGAGCAACTCAGCCATTTCTACAAGGTCAATGCCTGGCAGCCGCGCAACTATGTGATCGTCAACAAGGATGCCTGGAGCGGTCTCGAAGGCAAGACCCGCACCGCCTTCAGGGACTGCGCCGTCAAGGCCGAGTTCAGCGGTGTTGTCATGTCGAAGAACGCCAACGGGAAGGCTCTGAAGGACCTTGCCGGTCACGGCATGAAGGTGCTCGATCCGTCGGAGAAACTGGCGGGTGAAATGCGGAAATTCGGCGAGAAAATGACCGCCGATTGGAAGGCCAAGGCCGGTGCCGCTGGCGAAGCCGTGCTCAGCGCCTACGCAAAATAGGCATCAAGGCCAGGCAGCGGACCGCCCTCGCGCCACGCTGGGCCAGCCTGACGGAGAAAGCCCGAGCATGACAATGACCGCCATCAATCCGCCGCGCGGCCTGCCGTTCGCGGCGGCGCTCCGCGCCATCCGGCGCGGGCTCGATCTTATTTATCTCTGGAGCGGCTATCTCGCCGCCCTGTGCATGCTGGCGATCCTGGCGCTGACCATGGCTCAAGTGGCGACCCGCTACGCCGGCATAAACCTCCGTGGACTGACGAGTTATGCCGGCTATTTCATGGCGGCATCGACCTTCATGGCGCTGGCGCACGCCCTTAACAACGGCACGCATATCCGCATCGAGACGTTTTCGGCCCTGCTCGGGCGCTACCGCTATTATGCCGAGGTGTGGGCGCTGGGCTGCACGGCGGCGATCGGCTCGTGGTTCGCCTATTATTCCTGCAGCATGGTCTACTGGTCCTACAAGCTGGATGACATCAGCACGGGTCTCGATGCCACGCCGCTGTGGATTCCGCAATCGGCCATGGCCGCCGGGACCGTCTTGTTCGCGCTGGCGCTCACCGACAATTTCCTGCGGCTCCTCTTCACCGGAAAACACGGCATCAAGCCGTCCAGCGAAATTCTATAGGAACGGACCTCAGAAAATATGGATCCGATCGCCGCCGTTCTCGTCCTGCTTGGCATCATGTTCGTGTTGCTGGGGTCGGGCATCTGGATCGGGCCCGCTCTGATGGCGGTCGGCGCCATTGCCATCGACGTCATCGCCGGAAGACCCGCGGGTTCGTCCATTGCCACGACGGCGTGGTCGTCATCGTCGTCATGGATGCTCACCGCGTTGCCGATGTTCATCTGGATGGGCGATATCCTGTTCCACTCGAAACTCTCTGAAGACCTGTTCAAGGGCCTGGCGCCGCTGATGGGGCGCCTGCCCGGCGGCTTGCTGCACACCAATGTCCTGGGCTGCACGCTGTTCGGCTCGGTATCGGGTTCGTCGGTCGCCACGCTGACGACAGTCGGCAAGATGACCATCCCCGAATTGCGCAAGCGCAATTATCCGGAGCACCTGCTGATCAGTTCGCTGGCCGGGCCAGCCACTCTGGGCCTGATGATTCCGCCGTCGATCATCATGATCGTCTATGGCGCGCTCACCAATGAATCGATTGCC
>JANPCA010000370.1:0-10262 GCA_031430715.1 Hyphomicrobiales bacterium
GGCCGACGCGAGGCGCTGGAAGCCGGTATTGCCGAGCAGGCGGTTGCCATATGTCCGCCAGCGGTCCCAAGCCGCGCCCGCAATGGTCATGGCCGGCCGCCAATCAGGCCGCGTGGCGAGCGCTCAAGCCGGTGACGAGGCTGCGGGACACGGCGGTTATCTGCAGTCCGAGAGGTTCGGCTCCGGGGCACGGCGGAATCGCTGCCAAGGCGGTTGCCAGCAAATCATCGGCGACCTGGAAGGCTTCACCGATGGCGTAGCCTAGAGGCTGCCAGGCTTGCGGTTCGTAGCCGGACGCGGCAGCACCCGCCATGGTGCAGGCGGCAAACAGCGAGCCGGTCTTGGCGCGTTGATACTTGACGATGTCGATGGCCGGTTCGCATTCCCAGGCCTGGCCCGCGGCGATGCCGCCAGGGCTGCCGACGGCGGCGGCGACGATGCGCACCAGTGGGGCTAGCCGGTCAGGGGCCATGGCAAGCCGGATAGCCAATTGCTCGAAGGCAAGCACGATCAGGGCGTCGCCAGTGAGCAAGGCGGTACGCTCGCCAAATGCGCAGTGCACGGAGGGTTTCCCCCGGCGCAGGCCGGAATTGTCGAAGCAGGGCATGTCGTCGTGGACCAGCGAGGCGCAGTGCAGCAGTTCGATCGCAGCACCCGCGACAATTGCCGCAAGCGGATTGCCGTTACCGCAGGCATGCGACACGGCGAGGCAGAGTCGCGGCCTGATGCGGGCGCCGCCGGGAAATACTGCCTACCGCATGGCCTCGGCGAGGAGCGGTGGACATTCCGAACCGCCGGACCGTGCCAGAGCCAGTTCGAGTTCCTGTTCAAGGCGCTGCGCTGCATCCATGTCCCAGTCTCACTCGGCGACCAATCGTATAGAATAATGGTCACTTTATACTGTCAATTATTATTGACATAATTGGAATGGCCACGCAACAGGAACCTCGGGAACGTGAGCACCAAGCCTATCGTCATCATCGGAGCGGGAATTGGCGGCCTGGCGGCTGGCCTCCTGCTGGCGGCGCGGGGCGAGAACGTCATCATATTGGAGCGCGCCGCCGCACCGGGCGGCAAGATGCGTGAGGTCACCGTAGGCGGACGGCAAATCGATGCCGGCCCTACGGTTCTCACCATGCGCTGGGTGTTCGAGGAGATTTTTGCGGCGGCCGGATCGCGGGTTGGAACACCACATCACACTGCAACCCCTGCCGATTCTGGCCAGGCACTGCTGGGCCGCGGGCCAGCATCTCGACTTGTTTGCCGATGCCGAGCGTTCCGCCGATGCGGTTGGCGATTTTGCAGGCGCAGATGAAGCCCGGCGCTTTCGCGCCTTCTGTGCCGAGGCGCGCCATATCTATCAGACTCTGAAACAGCCCTTCATGCAGTCGCAAAGGCCGGGGCCGTTGCGGTTGGCGGCGGTTGGCGGCCTGGGCGGCTTGGCCGCCATGCTTAAGCGGCTCGAAGCCTCGGGGCTGACCATCGACTGGCGGGATGACGCGACACGCGTGACGCCGCCAGCCGAATTCGCCCGGCTGTTTCCGGCCACTGGAGGCGCACTTTATGGAAGGGCATCGCACGGATGGATGGCATCGTTTCGAAGACCCGCGGCGGCGACGGCGTTGCCAGGGCTTTTTCTGGCAGGGGGCAGCGTTCATCCGGGGCCGGGGGTTCCGATGGCGGCACTTTCGGGCCGTCTGGCAGCGGAAAGCCTGATGGCGTCCCGGGCTTCGACACCGTGGTTCCGGCGGGCGGCTATCGCTGGTGGTATCTCGACGCGCTGAGTGATGACGGCCAGAACGGCCTCACCATCATCGGTTTGGTTGGCAGCGTGTTCTCACCTTACTACGTGTGGGCGCGGCGCAACGGCGATGCCGATCCTGAAAACCATTGTGCACTCAACGTGGCGTTCTACGGCAAGGGCTCGCCCCGCTGGAGCATGACGGAGCGAGGCCGCGCGGCTGTGTCACGCAGGCCAGAGACTTTCAGCATAGGCCCCAGTGCCATGCGTTGGGAGCGCGGCAGCCTGGTTGTCGATATCAATGAAATCACTGTGCCCTTGCCCAGCCGGCTGCGCGGTGAAGTGCGGTTCACTCCAGTCGCGATTTGCAATCTCGATGTCAAGCTCGATCCCGCAGGAAAACATTACTGGCGTCCGGTTGCGCCCATTGCCCGGGTAGAGGTCAGCATGGAGAAACCAGGCCTGTCGTGGTCAGGCCCCGGCTATCACGACATGAACTGGGGAAGCATTCCGCTTGAAGACAATTTCAGCAGTTGGACATGGTCGCGGGCGGCCACGGATGAAGGGGCTCACATCATTTATGACACGCTGCTCCGCGACGGCTCGCGCTCAGACTTTGCTTTGTTGATAGATGGTGAGGGCATCGCGCGCCCGGTGGCGCTGGTGCAACCCGTCGATCTCGGCGCCGGTTTCTGGCGCATGCCACGGCAGACCAGATCCGAAGGTTCGGCATCAGTCATCGCGACACTTGAGGACTCGCCCTTCTATATCCGCTCTCTCATCCGTACACGGATCAATGGCGCGGACGTCACATCGATGCATGAGAGCCTGCCGCTCTCGCGGTTCCGCAAGCCGCTGGTTCAGGCGATGCTGCCGTTCCGCATGCCAAGGCGCCCGGGTTGAAGTCAGGACTCGCCGTCGCTGCGGTTACGGTCGCGGCGCAGCTTGTAGAGTTCCCAAAAACCGAAGCCCACCACGGCGCCCAATGTGAGTGCCATTTCCAACCCGATGATGACGCTGCTCGTCATGGCCGTGATTTCTCCAGCCGGCAACGAGTTCGGCGACCCAGAGGGCGCGTGCCGCATCGCAGACCCGCTGCGGCAAAAGTTGCGAGGCTGTGTAGAAGGTCTTCGAGCCATCGCGGATCATCTGGCGGCAAGCCGCGAGATCGGCTGGCGAAACGATATGCGACTCAGGCAAATGCGGCTGCATCGGGCACCACGGTATCAAGAATGCGGGCTGATGAGAGAACGCCGGGAATGCCAGCACCCGGATGAGTTCCCGCCCCCACCAGATAGAGATTTTTGATATCCTCGCTGCGGTTGTTGGGGCGAAACCAGGCGCTCTGGGTCAGCACCGGTTCAAGACCGAAGGCCGCACCCTTGAACGACGACAGGCGGGTCTCAAAATCGATGGGCGTCATCAGGCGTTCGGTGACAATGTACTGGCGGAAGCCCGGCAACACGGTCTCGTCGAGATGCCGGGCAATGGTGCCGCGGTAGCTCGCGGCGCGTGTTGTCCAGTCAATCCTTGAATCCTGGTGCGGCACCGGTGACAAGACATAGAAACTGTCGCAGCCTTCGGGCGCTAGCGAAGGATCGGTTGCTGTCGGGCGATGCAGATAGAGACTGAAGTCATCGGCCAGAACTTTGCGCTCGAAAATATCGTGCAGCAATTCGCGGTAACGCGGTCCCATGAGAATCGTGTGGTGCCGGACATCGGGAAAACGCCTGCTGGCTCCAAAATACCAGACGAACAGGCTCATGGAATAGCGCGCCTTGTCGATGCGCTTGTTGGTCCAGCGGCGGCGCGGCGTGTTGCTCAGCAGTTTGCGATAGGTCTGGGCCGTATCGGCATTGGAGACGACGACGTCGGCGGCGATCGTCTGGCCATCGGCGAGGCGGATGCCACGCGCTTGTCCATCCTCGCAGACGATCTCTTCGACATCGCAATTGAGCGCGATGCGGCCACCTTACCTGGCAATGACACTTGCCATGCCCTTGATGATGGTGCCGGTGCCACCCATCGCAGCGTGCACGCCAAAGCGGCGCTCGTGGAAGGCGATGAGGCTGTAGATGGCGGTGACACGAAATGGATTGCCGCCCACGAACAGCGGATGGAAGCTCAAGGCCATGCGGAGCTTGGGGCTTTTCACCCGTGCCGCCACATGGCCATGAACACTGCGCCAGGCGCCGAGCCGCAGGAGGTCAGGCGCGATCTTCAACATGTCGATGGGCGAACCAAACGGCACATGGCCGAGCTTCTCGAAACCGACGCGATAGATCGCCTCGCTCTCCTGCATGAAACGATCATAGCCTTCGAGATCGTCCGGCGCGATGCGTTGCACCTCGTCGCGCATCTTCTTGGCATCGCTGCAGCATGTGAAGTGCGAGCCATCATCAAAACGGATCGCATAAAATGGTTCAAGGGCGCGGAGTTCAACGTCATCCGCGAGTCGTCGCCCGCACAGGGCCCAGAGTTCCTCGAGCAGGAAGGGTGCGGTGATGATGGTTGGCCCCGCGTCGAAGGTGAAGCCATCTTGCCGGTACACGCCCGCCCGGCCACCCGGCCGCTCGAGTTTCTCGAATACCGTGACACGAAAGCCGCGGTCGCCGAACCTTATGGCGGCGGCCAGACCTCCCAACCCGCTGCCGATGACGGCGGCGTGGGGCCGGCGGTCGATCTGTCCGGTTGTCAACGGACGCTGGACTGAAAGTGTAAATATATCCTGACATTTCTATCCGTCAGGAGAATTTTCGCAAGTGGTTTGTCGTTCACTTGCCCGGCGGCGCTGCCAGCGCCCGGTCTGGATCGGCGATGATGCGGCTGGCCTGTTCGGGGTCTTCCTCATGGGCCAGGTGGCCCAGCCCCGCCATGGTGATGACGGTGGAGCGGGGTGCGAGGCGCGCCGCGCGGTCGGCATTGGCGGGAGGTATGGTGCGATCGTTCAGGGCTTTCACGAGATAGAGCCGTATCGGAAGATTTTTCAAATCCTGTTCGACCCAGTGCAAATCCCATGCGGCCATCATGCCGAGGGTTCCGGCGATGTGGCCTTCGTTGCTGAACAGGCGCTGGTAAAGCGACAGGCCGCGCGCGTCGATGCTCGATCCGGTATCCCTGAGGAGCCGTTCGACGGCCGGACGGTCGGCCATCGATGCGAAAAGCTTGCGCATGATCTTGGCGGAGGCGACTGCCTTGGCCAAGGGCGAGAAAAACTGCCCGGCTACTCCGGTCACTGGAAAATACGCACCATTGAAACTGACGATAAGATCGGGCGCAACGACGGTGAATGACTTGGCAAGGCGCGGCATCACATCGCGCCATGAATGGCTGGATGAGCCGGTGCCATGCAACAGCAACGCCACCGGTCCCTCGCCCATCACCTGCACATGCCAGCGCAAATCCGCGGCCTCGACAAAGCGGCTTGCCTCGCGGTTAGGCCAGTCGCTGCCGTCGGCATTCCAGTCGAGGTAGGCGATCATCGGATCGCGCCTTGCGCCTTCATCGCGATGCCGACCGATTGCGAGATAATCGATGCATCGGCGTGAGGAAGTGGAAGGTAGGTGGCAGACATGACCTCGGCCAGTTGCCGTGCGGCGCCTTGATGTGCCTCGGAAAGATCGATCATCAAAGTGCGGTAGCCGCAGGCCCGCAGGTTACGTGCCGAGTCCTGAGCATCGCGCGTGGCCCTCGCACGATCAGCAGTGCAATCGCGCGCGATGTTGGCGCGACCATCGGTCAGGAACACCAGGAGTGGTGTGCCGCCGCCACGCCGTACTTGTTCGGCCACGAGGATGGCGCAGTCGATTGCCGAGCCGAGTGGCGTGCCACCACCGCCCGGCAAGTCCGCCAGGCTGCGGCAGGCACGTTGCAAGGAGCGTGTCGGCGGCAAGAGCACTGGCGGCGCGCATCAAGGTCAACTGGCCACGCAAGCAGTCTGTCTTGAGATGAATGCAGAGTGCGGCGGCGCGTTCAAGAATCTGGTCTGGTGTCACGACATCGCCGAGGCGCTTGCGGGCGTTAACGAGGCGGCGGCGGGTGGCCTGTTCCTTGCTCGCCCAGAGTTCGGAAAAGCCTTGCGGATTGCGTTCGAAGGCCTCGCGGCGCTTGACGATCTCGACCCAGGTGGCGACGTCGGATGGCGTTCTCACCTCGACCGACAAGCCAAAGCGCGCCGGATGGCGGATGCTCAAGCCTTCGCGCTCGACGACGTTCTCGCCCGAGGCTGCGACGTCGAGCAGGAGATCGACGATGTGATCCTCGAGCAGGTTGACTTCATCGACATAAAGATAACCGCGATTGGCTTTGGCCAGCAGCCCGGCCTCGAAGGTCTTTTCGCCATAAGACAGGGCGCGCTCGAGATTGAGCGCGCCGATGACCCGATCCTTGGTGGCACCAAGCGGAAGGTCGACGACGGGAATTGCAATCTGCCGGACCTTCGTGGTTTTTGCCGCGCGGCAGGTGGCGCATAGGGTGGCAGACGAATCCGGATCGCAATGATAGGCGCAGCCGGCCGTAGCGCGCATCTTGGGCAGCAATGCTGCAAGGGCGCGCACCGCCGTTGACTTTCCAGTGCCGCGATCGCCGAAAGCCAGCAAGCCGCCGATCAGCGGATCGACCGCCGTCAGCAGCAGCGCCAGTTTCATTTCATCTTGGCCGGCGATAGCCGAGAAGGGATAGCGCGCGCTCATGGCAGATAGAGACCCAATGGCAGTGTTGACTCGCGTGGGTCTGCGGGTCCCATTCCAAAACTCTCAGAGGTCCGCCGCCGGGCCATGTGATGCAATCGCTGTGATGGAGCGTGGTGCAAGCCCCAGGCGGCCGTTCATGGGAGTTTCGGCGGCAAGGCCCAGGATGTGTTGGAGGATCGCGCTGCTATCCAGCCCGGCATCGGCATATTGTTCGGCGGGCGAACCATGAGCAATGAAACGGTCGGGAAGCGTCAAAGGCAGGACGCGGATGTTGCGTAGAAGATCGCGCGTGGCCAGATGATGCAGCACGTGGGAAGCGAAGCCGCCAACCGAGCCGTCCTCGACGATCACCAGAATGTCATGATCGCGGACAAGACGTTCGACAAGTCCGGTATCGATTGGTTTGCAGAAGCGCGCATCGGCGACGGTTGCCGACAGGCCATGTTCCGCCAGTTTTTGAGTTGCGTCGAGGCAGGCGTCCAGCCGGCTGCCAAGACTGAGCATGGCAATCCCGTGACCCTCGATGATCACGCGGCCCTTGCCGATTTCAAGCGGGCGCATTTCTTCGGAGTTGTCGATGCCGGATGTTTCACCGCGCGGGTAACGAAAGGCGATGGGACCGTCGTCATAGGCCACCGCGGTCGCCACCATGCGGCGCAATTCGATGGCGTCGGCGGGTGCCATCACCACCATGCCGGGGAGTGCCGACATATAGGCGAGGTCATAGGAGCCTGCATGCGTGGCGCCGTCATTGCCGACGAGCCCGGCGCGGTCGATGGCAAAGCGCACAGCCAAGCGCTGCAACGCCACATCGTGGACGATCTGATCAAAGCCGCGCTGCAGGAAAGTTGAGTAGATCGCGCAGAATGGTTTCATGCCCTCTGCCGCAAGTCCCGCCGCGAATGTCACGGCGTGTTGTTCGGCGATGCCGACGTCGAAAGTGCGTTCCGGGAAATGTTCGCTGAACAGATCGAGCCCCGTGCCCGACGGCATCGAAGCGGTGATGGCGACTATGCGGTTGTCAGTTGCGGCGTGGGCGATCAGGCTGCTGGCAAACACCTGAGTATAGCTAGGTGCATTCGACTTGGCCTTGGCAAACTCGCCAGTCGCGAGATTGAATTTGGCAACGGCGTGATATTTTTCCTTGTCAGTCCCGCTGAAGGGATGACCACGGCCTTTTTCGGTGACGATGTGGAGAACCACGGGCTTGCCCACCTTGCCGTCACGCAGTGTCTCGAGGGTTTTGACCAACAGGGCGAGGTCATGGCCATCCATCGGGCCGATAAGGTCGAACCCCAGGGTTTCAAAGATGCTGCGCGAAGGCATGGAAACGCCCGCGGAACGTTCGGTCTGCAACTCGCCTAAATGCTTTGACATGGCGCCGACGGCAGGCGCAATCGACATGCCATTGTCGTTGACGATGACGATGAGGCGGCTGCCTGAAACGCCGGCGTGATTCATGGCTTCATAGGCCATGCCGCCACTGATGGCGCCATCGCCAATCACCGCAATGACGCAATTCTTGCCGCCGCGAAGATCGCGCGCCACTGCCATGCCAAGGCCAGCGGAGATTGACGTTGAACTGTGAGCGGCGCCAAACGGATCATACGGGCTTTCAGAGCGTTTGGTGAAACCGTAGAGACCATTGCGCTGGCGGATGGCGCGCATGCCGCTGCGGCGCCCCGTCAGGATCTTGTGGGGATAGGCCTGGTGGCTGACATCCCAGATCAGCCGGTCGCGCGGCGTATCGAAGACATAGTGCAACGCCACGGTGAGTTCCACGACGCCGAGCCCGGCACCGAAATGCCCACCAGTTTCGGCCGCCGCCGCAATCGTCTCAGTGCGGAGTTCAGCGGCTAGCTGTGCCAGTTCGGCGATGCCCAGCGCCCGCATGTCCGAGGGCGTGTCGATGAGGTCATGCAGGGGTGTCAATCGCATCATACTCCAAAGTGTAACATAAAATTGACATGATGCCAGCCCCTGTTTGGCAGCGGAGAATCATGCTGGATTGTCCGGATAGTAATGCCCGCTGCAACCTGGCCCTAGCGGCTTGTATTTGCCCCGAAATTCTTCGATACACCGAAATTCCCATTGCCCAGACTGAGTTCGTCCCTGTCTCGCAGCCGTTTAACGCTGGTGGCTGTCCATGAGTAATGATCTACCCAGCCCGACCTCGCCGCCCCAGACGCTGCGGTTCCGGCTGCGGGAGAAGACTGACAGCCTCCACCGGCAGCTGGATGCGGATCTCGAAACCCAGGGGCTGATGGGCAATCGCAATGGTTATGTCTCGGCCCTCAAGCGCTTTCTCGGACTCTACCGGCCATTCGAAATGCAGCTCGCCGATATTGCATGGGCGGGCAGTGGTATCGATGCGAGCCAGCGCCGCAAGTCTCCCTGGCTGATGCTCGATCTCGAACGCCTTGGCCTGTCGCAAATTGCCATCGCGGATTTGCCGGATTGCCGGTCCTTGCCGAGAATCACGTCCATCGCGGAAGGTCTCGGTGTTCTCTACGTGCTCGAGGGCGCTACACTGGGCGGGCAAATCATCAGCCGGCATATTCACAGTGGACTGAACATCACCAGCGGCAATGGCGGGCGGTTCTTCGCCGCCTATGGTGACAAGACGGGATTGCTGTGGCGCGAATTCGTTGGCGTACTTGACCGCCACGGTGAAGACGAGGCGGCGGCGGATGTCATCGAAGGCAGCGCCGTTGCAACTTTTGAATGCTTCATGGCCTGGATGAGCAGCCCGCTGCCGGGCACCGGTGAACGCTGATGACAGACACTGATCCGGTCTTCGGCGAGGCCGATCTGACAAATTGCGACCGCGAGCCCATCCATATCCCCGGTTCGATCCAGCCACATGGCGCCATCCTTGCATTGGCGCCCGGCTCATTGCAGATCCTCCAGGCCGGTGGCGACACCCTGGGGCTGCTGGGCCGGAGCGTTGAAGATTTCCTGGGAAAGACAGTCACCGAGTGGCTGAGCCCCGAACATAACCTTCATTTGACAAACCTGATCGCCACATCGGGTCCGCTGTCGCGGCCTGTCCAGGCCTTCCTGTTGCCGCGGGCGCGTGGTCCGGGGATGGTCAAAGTCACCATCCATTTGAGCGGCAGCGTGCTCATCATGGAGTTCGAGCCGGCATCGGACGACCGGGCGGAAGACTCGATTACGCTCGTGCAGAGCATGGTGCGAAGCGTGCAAGTGGCCGAGAACCATATCGCGGCGTGCCAGGCCGCGGCCGAACTAGTCCGCGCTGCAGCAGGCTTCGACCGCGTCATGGCAACCGGCAAGCCCCTCGATATGAGTCAGACGACGCTGCGCAGCGTGTCGCCCATTCATCTCGAATATCTCGGCGCCGTGGAGCAATGTCGATATCCAGACCGCCCAGACGTTGCGCGTATCATTGCTTGAAGTGGTTCTGTTGCGCATGGACCAAATCGCGCGCGAAAAGGAAGCGGCGCGCAGCCGCCAGGAAGTGCTGATGGCGGAACTGCGACATCCCGAGACCGGCGCAGAGCTTTTGACGGCACTTGAAAACGTGAAGATCATCTGTGCGAATCATCGCGGCCTGGTGATCGAAGGGACCCAGACGGCCTATAGCCGACCTACCCAGAAGGCGAAGCGCGTGACCTTTGTGCAGCGCTGGCTTTGCAAGTCACCTGGTCAGAAAATTGTCCTGGATACCGCAAAGATTCTGAAGCGCAGCGCCGCCCGGCTTAATTCAGCACGGGCAACGGGGTTCAATCCTGCGGATGATGATGCGCAGTGAATCCTGAGACCGCCGGGCCTTCCCCGTGATCTTGGGAGGCGCGATTGAAAGGGGC
>JANPCA010000371.1:0-3561 GCA_031430715.1 Hyphomicrobiales bacterium
CTCGATGCGGACTTTGCCAACGCGCCGGAAATCAATCCCCCGGCCGGCTCGCCGGTGCCCGAATATGTGCAGCCATGCCCGGCGGACGTGGTCGAGATCAACAACAAGATCTGGACCAATCTGCGGAAGTAGCCGGCCGAGACGCCACAAATCACTCTGGCCGAAGCCGCGGCGGCTTCGGCCAGGAACGTCACGGTCCACATCGCGGCGCCCGGATGTTCATGCTGCCTTTTATTGGCAGGCTGGCTGCGGTTGGCAGTTCCCTGCTTTGAATTTCAGCACCAATGAGCGGACGTCATCGGCGTAGGCACCCCAGTCGGCTTGCGAGCAGATGACATCCTGATGCAACCCCAAGTGCGATTCGAAGACCGGAATCCAATCCGCGTCGGCCTGTATCACCTGCTCGGCCGCATAGAGCAGGTATTCGACGTAGGCATCATATGCTGGTGCCCGCGGTGACTTGCTCAAACTGCAATAGTCGGGTTGAGCCAAGTCGGGATTGGCGATCGAGAGGTTCAGGAACTCGCGGTAGATTTCCTTGGCGGATTGTTCACGCTGCACGGAATATGCGGCATCAACCTGCAGCTTGACACCGATGAGGGCTGCGATGGCCACCAACGCGGTGAGGAGACTGCCCAAGGCCTGCAAGGCCGCACTGTGGCGTTCCAGCCAATTCATCTTCAATCCTCTCCAGCCCGCGAATTGGCTTATGGGATCTACGCTATTGCTGGATGGCGTCCGAGAGGTGCCGGGGAACGGCGCTATCGCACAGAGGACCGTAAATATCGGTCCGGCGTGTGCGGAAGATGCCCCACATCCTGCGATACTCGGCCATCTCGTCCAAATCGAAAGATTGGACGACGACCCCTGACTTGTCCTCGCCAGCTTCAGCGATCTTGGTTCCGAAATGGTTGGCGATGAAAGAGCTGCCGTAGAACTGCGTATGAAATTCCTTGCCGGATTCGACGCCAATCCGGTTGGAAGACGCCAGCACCGTCATGTTGGCGGCGGCATGCCCCTGCATCGTTTGCTGCCAGTGCGGTTTCGAGTCCTTGAATTGTTCCGCCGAGCCTTCCGTCGGGCGGCCGATAGCGGTCGGGTAGAGCAACACCTCGGCACCCTTGAGGACCATGATGCGCGCCGCTTCGGGAAACCATTGGTCCCAGCACACGCCCGCCCCGAGCTTCGCGAACTTCGTGTCGAAAACCATGAAGCCGGTATCGCCCGGGGAGAAGTAGAAGGCTTCTTCATAGGCCGGAAAGTCCGGAATGTGGCTTTTGCGGTAGACCCCCAGCACATCGCCGCCGGCATCGACCATGGCGAGCGAATTGAAGTAGCGCTCGCCATCTCGCTCATAGAAGGAAACAGGAATCACCACGTTGTATTTTCTCGCAAGTTTCTGCATCGCCGTGATGGCCGGATTGATTTCGACCGGTGTCGCCTCCTTGAAGAAGGCCTTGTCCTTGTCGAGGCAGAAATATGGCGTCTCGAACAACTCTTGCAGGAGAACAATCTGCGCGCCTTGCGATGCCGCCTCCTCGACCATTTCTCCTGCCCGCTGGATATTCTTCCCACGGTCCCAGGAGCATGCCATCTGCGTCACGGCAATTGAAATCGTCCTCATCTGAAATCTCCCCACTACGGCCAGTGATGTTCAATCTTTCCGGCTGACTCCAAGCTATCAATCACACCGGCGATGTCCAGACGTTTGCGGCCTGTCTGGCGAAACGCCGCGCCCTACGCTCCATCTTCGATCCCTGCAAGCCTGCGCGCCGCCGACTTCTTCTCTGCCAGTTTGGCACCTCGGGCAATCTGAATTCGCTGGGCTTGCGGCGAGCCGGCTCCATGTAGCGATTCCGTCAGATACCCCACGGCGTTGCGGCCAAGAGTCATGTTCTCGATCAGCCGCAGAATGCGCATGCGGTCCTCAAGCTTCGCGTTGGTCCGTCCGACCAGATACTTTCGCACCAATGGACCGATCTCTTCGTGGTTGAGATCCTGCTCTGACGGCATGGTGACCATCAACCCGCCGGCGATGTCTTGCGCCAGCCGGCTGATTTCATAGGGAAACCGCGTCACATTCTGTTTGCAGACATTGGCCAGCATTTCATCATTGAGATACACTCCGGACTTCAGCCGCTTGGCTTCGTGCGCCGAGGCGAGCGCTCCCGAGCGGATCGTCTCGTTGAGATGCACCATCTCGACGATCTTGTCCTTGATGTGCGAGGCCTGTTCGACGCCATTCAATTCGGCAATCTCCGCGGCAGCACCAATCAGCACGTCGCCGACGCCCGATTTGCAGATGTAACTGCAGCGGTGATAGGTAGTGAAGCGTTCGACCAGCATGGCGGCAAAGTCGTGTTCGCCATTCATGAACACATGGTCCCACGGGATGAATACGTCCTCAAAAACGATCATCGCCTCCTGGCCGGCAAATTCGGCATTGCCCTTGTCAATCGTGCCCGGCTCCAGGCAGCGGGTGTCGTTCGACTGGCGCCCATAGATGTAGGTGATGCCCTTGGCATGGGCCGGGACAGCGCCAACGATGGCATAGGCCTTATCCTTGTCGCCCAGCCGGAGCGTCGGCATGACCATCAGCCAGTGCGAATTGATGCAACCCGTCTGGTGCAGCTTTGCGCCTGTGATGAACACTCCTACTTCACTGGTCCGAGAGACATGAACATAGAGATCCGGATCGGCCTGTTCGTGCGGCGCCTTCGAGCGGTCGCCCTTGGCATCGGTCATGGCGCCGCCGACAACCTGGGTACGTTTCTGAACGCATGTCAGGAACGCAAGGACCCGGTGGTGGTAGGACGTGCCATGTGCCTCGTCGATTTCGTAAGTCACCGAATGGAGTGTGTTGAGCGCATCGAGTCCGACACAGCGTTGAAAGCAGGTGCCGGTCTTGCGGCCGAGGGCATGCTGCATGCGGGCCTTGTTGACCAGATCGCCAGCCGAGCCCGCGATGTGCAGGAACCGGTTAATCCGGGTTTCGGCCAGGGGCGATTCAACCGTTGCCAGTTCCTCGTTTTCGACCGCCAGCGCATAGGTCGCGGCCATGGCATTAACCGACGGCCTGATGATCGGGTGGTCGGCTGGTTCATCGATCTGCTCGCCCATGAGAAAAACCCGCAGACCGCGGCCCCGGAGACTTGCGACATAGTCATCGGGTGTACGAATGGTCTCGAACTTGCCCCACAAGGCGGGATCGGCGTTGGGGGTGATGTCCTTGCTGGTCATGAATACGCTCTCTTTGAAAGTGGGATTGGAGTATTGGACGCCGAAGCCGCCGTCAGCGCATGTTGAATGTTTAGTTTGCCCGGTGCAAAGAGGCGCGCATCCATGAGCGGCGGGTTTTCGATGATGGGCTCGAACTGCATCTGTCCCAGAATATCGCGATCGATATCGATGCCCGGCGCGACTTCGATCAGCTCGAGGCCACGGCCGGTCAGCGAGAAGACACAGCGTTCCGTCACATACAGCACGCGCTGGCCGGATTCGGAAGCGTAGCTGCCGTTGAACGTGATCTGTTCGACGGCCTTGATGAACTTCGGCGTCCTG
>JANPCA010000372.1:0-5747 GCA_031430715.1 Hyphomicrobiales bacterium
TATGGGTGACCTGGCCGGCCACGTGGTTTTCGGGCAGGACTTCCCAGAGCTCCTTCATGCCGAGGCCGAATTTCTGTGGTTCGCGGCCTTCTGAAAGATCGAACCTCGCAATGATCTCCTTGGCGAGCGAACCGCGCACGCCTTCGGCGATGAAGACATATTTGCCGTGGAGTTCCATGCCCGGCTGGTAATCGGGCTTCTTCTCTCCATCCTTGCCGATGCCCATGACGCCAGCCACGACGCCCTTCACCGCGCCATCGGCACGATAGAGCACTTCGGAACAGGCGAAGCCCGGATAGATCTCGACGCCCAAAGCTTCCGCCTGTTGCGCCAGCCACCTGCAAACATTGCCCAGCGACACGGCATAGTTGCCGTGGTTGCTCATGAGCGGCGGCATCAACGCGTTGGGCAGGCGCAGCGCGCCCCTCGGCCCCAGCATGTAGAAGCGGTCCTCGGTGACGGGCGTATGCAATGGCGCGCCCTTCTCCTTCCAATCCGGGATCAGCTCGTTCAAGGCGATGGGATCGATGACCGCGCCCGAGAGGATGTGGGCGCCCACTTCCGAACCCTTTTCCAGCAGGCAGACGGTGAGATCGGGAGAGAGCTGCTTGAGGCGGATGGCGGCGGAAAGGCCCGCGGGTCCGGCGCCGACGATGACGACGTCATATTCCATGGCCTCGCGCTGGACGTCTTCCACAGCTCATTTCTCCGCCGGTTTCGTTTGTAACGGGGGCCTGTTATAGTGGCGCTCCCCACGGAGACAAGCCGCCATTTCGGACATGCCGCAGGACCCGTTCGACATGACGCCGGAAGCCGCCGCGCGGTGCCTCGGATGGCTCGCCGACATGGGGGCATCCGAGATCATCGGCGAGGAGCCGGTGAACCGCCTTGCCGCTGATCAGCCGTCATCCCGGCGCAAGCTGGAACCCATGGCGCAACAGCAGCCATCTCCGGCGGCCGTCAATCCCGGCTTGCGCCGGGATGACGGGCCATCGGATGTGGCGTCCTGCCAGACACTCGACGACATAGAGGCCGCCTTGTCGCGCTTCGATGCCTGCCCCTTGAAGAAAACCGCCACCAAACTGTGCTTCGCCGATGGCAACCGCCAGGCCCGGGTGATGCTGGTCGGCGAGGCGCCGGGGCGCGATGAGGATTTGCAGGGCAAGCCCTTCGTCGGCAAGTCCGGGCAATTGCTCGACCGCATGCTGGCGGCGATCGGTCTCTCAAGGAACGCGGAAGAACGCGACAACGCCGCCTTCATCACCAATGCCGTCTTCTGGCGGCCGCCCGGCAACCGCACGCCGACCGAGGCCGAAACCACCATGTGCCTGCCCTATCTGCTGCGTGCGATCGAAATACAAAAGCCCGATGTCATCGTCTGCCTGGGCGCCACACCCGCCCACCGGCTAACGGGGCGGAGCGAAGGCATTCTCAAGATGCGCGGGCGCTGGACCGAGGCAAGCGTGGGCGGGCGCAAAATCGCCCTGCTGCCGACGCTCCATCCCGCCTATCTGCTGCGCCAGCCCAATCAGAAACGCCTCGCCTGGCGCGACCTGCTGGCACTGCGACAGATGCTCGATACCCGTTGACCGTGATGCTGATCGCGCCCGGCGACCTTGCGGTCTTCCTTTCGGCGTCACTGATGCTCAAACTGACGCCCGGAAACGACATGATGTTCGTGATCGGCCAGTCGCTGCGCGGTGGCGTCAAAACGGGGCTGGCGGCAAGCCTCGGCATCGCCACCGGATCGCTCGTGCATCTTGGCCTGGTGGCACTGGGTGCGGGCGTGGTGTTGGCCCGCTATCCGCTGTTGTTCGATATCATCCGCTATATCGGTGCCGCCTATCTGGTTTGGCTGGCCGTGCAGACCCTGCGCGGCGGGGCTGGCATTTTTCATCCGCAGACGGACGAACGCGGCAGCTTGGCGGCCTGGCGCCACGGCACGCTGGTCAATCTTCTCAATCCGAAGACAATTGTCTTCATGTTCGCCTTCCTGCCGCCCTTCGTGCGGCCGGAGAACGGATCGCTCCTTTTGCAATTGCTGATGCTCGGCATGATCTTCAACATCGGCGGTACACTGATCAATTGCGCGGCGGCGGCTTTCGCCAGCCGTTCGGCATCGCTTTTTTCTAGTAACGTCAAGATCGCAAAGGTATTAACGCTACTGCCGGTAACGCTTTTTCTTGTTCTTGCGGCACGATGGTGTTCGATAGGCGCTGACAACGCGACTGAATGGGATTACAACTGAGCACGGCAGTAGGACATCAACGCAACAATTCATTATCCTAGGTGCGTCGCCCATGTCTGAGACACGAAGCTTCATTCCAGTCCGCATCGCCATCCTGACGATTTCGAACACGCGCACGCTCGAAGACGATACTTCGGGTCAGGCGCTCTCGGACCGCATCGCCGAAGCGGGCCATTCGCTCTCGGCACGTAAGGTGATCAAGGATGACGTGCGCGCCATCCGTCACGTGGTCCGCGACTGGACCAACCGCAACGACATCGACGTCATCATTTCCACCGGCGGCACCGGCCTCACCAGCGACGACGTCACCATCGAGGCCATGCACCCGCTGTTCGAGAAAGAGATCGACGGCTTCGGAACGCTGTTCCACATGATCTCGTTTCCGAAAATCGGAACCTCGACCATTCAGTCGCGCGCCACGGCGGGTATCATGAAGGGCAAGTACATTTTCTGCCTGCCGGGATCGCCGGGCGCCTGCCGCGACGGCTGGGACGGCATCCTCAAGCCGCAACTCGACTATACGCACATGCCGTGCAATTTCGTCGAGATCATGCCGCGGCTCGAAGAACATAACAAACGCCAGAAGGGCTGATCCGGATGCAAGCGTTCACCGTCATGTGAACCGGCTTGCAAGGGCGTGAGCAAATTTTGAATTGAACCGCCGAAACCGTTTATAAATCATTGTAATCGTTACGTTTAGGTCTCTCGATTCTGTCAAGCGGGTTGATTCGATTTGGTCAGGAAAAGGCGTATCTTCAACTCATCGGAACCGCGATGAACGCCTTCCATCAACCAAACGAACCAACCCAACAGGAGACTAAAATGAACAAGTTCGCCCTTTCGCTGATCGCTCTCGCCGCCCTCTCGACCGCCTCGTTTGCCGCCGGCAACCGCAGCTGGGATCTGCAGGACCGCGAATATTACACCACGCAGGGCTACGTCACCGAAGCTGGCTCGACGGCAATCGTCGAAGAGTCGCCCCTGGCCGTCAGCGGCACCGTCTCGAACTTCGAGCGCCTGCAGCAGAACATGATGAAGAACGAGTTGAGCTCGCACTAAGCCCCTCGCACCCACCGATCAAACAAACCGCACCAATTGGAGACTCCCATGAAAAAGATCGCTCTTTCCCTCATCGCGCTTGCCGCCTTCTCGACCGCTTCGTTTGCCGCCGGCAATCGCAGCTGGGATGTGCAGGACCGTGAGTATTACACGACGAAGGGTTACGTCACCGTGGAAGATGCCACGGTCATCGCCGACGAGGCACCCCTGGCCATTAGCGGCTCGGTCTCGAATTTCGAGCGCCTGCAGCAGAACATGATCAAGAACGAGTCGAGCTCGCACTGAGCCACCGCATTCGCTTCACGAATGACCCCACGAAGCCGGGCACTGCGCCCGGCTTCGCCATTGGTGGATGGCAGATAAAATGGCGGGTCATGGGCCATGACTGAACTGCCAGCCGTCACAAATATGTTCTTGCTTTGTTCCATCGGCCGGGTTACCTTGCAGGCCCATGCCAACGCTCATCGACAAGCGGCAATCCTCGGGGCTCGACCCCGCCATTCTCGGCGCCGGGCGCTACACGGCGCTGGGCAGCCAGACGCGGGGCCGCGGTGCCAAGCTCAATATGAGCGGCCGCTTCGAGCGTTTCAGCCGATCGCTGTTCGATGACGGCTGGCAGGGGCTTGAAGAGCTGCCGCCGTTCCGCACGCAAGTGTTCGAGGAAACGCCGAAGACCATCATCACGCGAAACGACTCACCCGATATTTCCTTCGACCGGTCGATCAACCCCTATCGCGGCTGCGAGCATGGCTGCTCCTATTGCTATGCAAGGCCCACCCACGCCTATATGGGCCTGTCGCCGGGACTCGATTTCGAAACCAAGCTCTTCGCCAAGGCCAATGCGCCCGAACTCTTGCGGGCCGAGCTTTCGGCCAAGGGCTATAGCCCACGCACCATCGCACTTGGCGCCAATACCGATGCCTATCAGCCGATCGAGCGCAATCACCGCATTACCCGGCGGGTGCTCGAGGTGCTGGCCGAATTCCGCCATCCGGTGGGGATCGTCACCAAGTCGGCACTGGTCACCCGCGACATTGATATCCTCAAACCCATGGCGGAGCTTGGCCTGGTCAAGGTGGCGGTCTCGGTCACCACGCTCGACGCCAAGCTGGCGCGTGCCATGGAGCCCCGGGCGGCCACTCCATCGAAGCGCCTGGCGGCACTTGAAATGCTTGCCGCCGCGGGCATTCCCACCGTCGTCATGGTGGCGCCGATCATTCCCGCCGTGAACGACAGCGAAATCGAGGCCATCCTCAAGGCGGCCCGTGACGCAGGCGCATGCGAGGCCGGCTACGTCATGCTGCGCCTGCCGCTCGAATCGCGCGACGTGTTCAAGGACTGGCTCGAGGCGGCGCTCCCCGACCGCGCCCACAAGGTCATGGCGCTGGTGAAGTCGGTGCGCGATGGCAAGGAAAGCGATTCGGCCTGGGGCCGCCGCATGACCGGCACTGGACCCTATGCCTGGACCATCGGGCGGCGCTTCGAACTGGCCTGCCAGCGGCTGGGCTTCAACTTGACACGGCTCAGGCTTTCGACCGATCATTTCCGCCGCCCGCCACAATTGGGCGAGCAATTGACGCTGTTCGGGAACGCGGGAGGCTGACGGCATGGACGCGGAGCGGAGGGCACTTCTCTTCAAGAATCTGCACGAGGCGCCCGGCGCCTTCATCATTCCCAATCCGTGGGACGCGGGCAGCGCCAGGCTTCTGGAAATTCTCGGCTTCAAGGCGCTGGCCAGCACCAGTGCCGGGTTGGCTTTCTCGCTGGCGAGGCCCGACGGCAACAACAGCGTGTCGCGCGCCGAGGCAATTGCCAATGCCGCAGCCATCATGAATGCCACCCGCCTGCCGGTCTCCGCCGACTTCGAGAATGGCTATGGCGTTTCTCCCGAAGCTTGCGCCGAAACCATCCGGCAGGCCATCGCGGCGGGACTTTCCGGCGGCTCGATCGAGGATTCTACCGGTGAAGAAGGTGAAGCGATCTTCGAGATCGGGGCAGCGGCCGAGCGGGTGCGGGCCGCCGCCGAGGTGGCGAAGGCCGCGCCGCGTCCGTTCCTGCTGACGGCGCGGGCCGAGAATTTCCTGCATGGCCGCCGCGATCTGCAAGACACGATCCGGCGGCTGCAAGCGTTTCAGGAGGCCGGCGCCGATGTGCTGTTCGCGCCGGGACTGCGCACGGCCGAGGATATTCGCGCCGTCACTTCCTCCGTCGACCGTGCGGTCAACGTCATCATGGGGCTGAAGGACGTGCATTTCTCAGCCGAAGAACTCGCCGGTCTCGGCGTCAAGCGCATCAGTGTCGGCAGCGCCCTGGCGCGGGCCGCCATCGGCGCCTTCATGGCGGGGGCGCGCGAAATGATCGAGACGGGGACTTTCACTTTCGGCGGCAGCGCCATGCCGCATATGGAAGTGAACGAACGCTTGCCGGAGAAGAGTTCGTT
>JANPCA010000373.1:0-15697 GCA_031430715.1 Hyphomicrobiales bacterium
GCCCACCTGCTCGACGCGGCCTTGATTCAAGACCACGATCCGGTCGGCCATTGTCATTGCCTCAACCTGGTCATGGGTGACGTAGATCATGGTGGCGCGGAGCTGGCGGCGGAGCCGCGTCAGTTCCAGCCGCATCTGCACCCTGAGCTTTGCATCGAGGTTCGAGAGGGGCTCGTCAAAGAGAAAAACCTTGGGTTCGCGCACGATGGCGCGGCCGATGGCGACGCGCTGGCGCTGACCGCCCGAGAGTTCGCGCGGGCGCCGGTTGAGGATTTCGGAAATCTGCAGAATGCCCGCGGCGCGCTCGACCTTGCCGCGGATTTCGGCAGCCGGTGTCTTCGATATTTTCAACCCGAAGGCCATGTTCTCGTACACTGTCATGTGCGGATAGAGCGCATAGTTCTGAAACACCATGGCGATGCCGCGCTCGGCCGGCTCCAGGCGGTCGACGCGCGTTCCGCCGATATGGATGCTGCCGTCCTGCACATCCTCGAGCCCGGCGATCATGCGCAGCAGCGTGGACTTGCCGCAGCCCGAAGGTCCCACGAAAACCGTGAACTCCTCTTTGTCGAGGGTCAGGTCGATGCCGTGGATAATCTCGGTCTCGCCATATCTCTTGACCACGGATTTCAGTTCGACATAGCTCATGGAGAATCCGGTTGGCACTTGTCCAAATTATCTACGGGCCGACAGTATGGTGCGGGTGGGAACGCGTCAACGCGGACTTTGTGGCCGATGGCCACCGGCGGCTGAACGGATCCGGTATTTTGCCACCGTCTCCGGATCGAGCGAGACGCCCAGCCCCGGTGCGTCCGGAACTCCGATGCGCCCATCCGGTCCGATCGGAAAGGTTTCCCGCGTGAGATGCCAGCGCAGCGGCGACTGGCTGGTCGAATATTCGCAAGGCTCGTCCATCCGGTGCTGCGGTCTTGCCAATGTCATGGCGCCAGTGGGGGTCGGCGGCGATCTTGACCGCCTTGAGGCCCAGTTTCAGCCCGCGGTCGATGTTGCCGCGCACCTCGGCTATTCCCGTCAGGCCTTCGTCAGTGTGGACGAGAACGAGGCAATTGTCGTATGAGCCGTCAAAACTATCACCCGTCCAGCCGGGAACCCGAAGCTCAATAACCTCGACGCCGATGATTTTCATGAGCGGACCCCGGCGGCGTTTACGTCCCGCTCCAACCTTACCCGATACCGGACCATCGTCCACACCACAGGAATATGCAGATGCGCAACCCGCAACAAACCGTTCTCAAGGCGCCGCGCGGGGCGGGCCGCGAGGCGTTGAGCGACGACGGGGCCACCGGCTCGCGGAGTGTCAAGCGGGCCTTCGATATCCTCGAATTGATGCTGCGGCGCGGAAAGCCCGTCACCATGGCGCAGATCATCGAAGAACTGGTGATCCCCAAATCCACCGCCTATGAACTGGTGCGTACCCTTTCGGAATCGAATTACGTGACACCTTCGGGCAAGGGCAGCGGCCTCTATCTCGGGCGCAAGGTCTTCGAACTCGGCATGGCCTATCACAGCCATGTCGACCTGTTGCGAGACGGCAGCCAGATCGTCGAGGAGCTGCGCAACGAAACCGGCGAGACCGTGCAATTGTCGGTGCTGGAAAACGGCATGATGATGGTGCTGCTGAAGGAGGAAGGTGTGCGGCCGTTGCGCATCATCAGCAATGTCGGCTCGCGGGTTCCCGTGAACTGGGCGGCGGCGGGCAGGCTGCTGGTTTCCGATCTCGACGACAAGGCGCTCACCGGCCTGTTGACCGCCAGCGTCCGTCAGTCGCCGACCGGAAAGGCCACCACCGATGTTAAGAAACTGGTGAGCCAGATCCGGCGCTTCCGCCGCCAGGGCTACGCGGCCGAATTGAACGAGGCGAACGAACACGCGGGCTGCATCGCCGCTCCGGTGATCGATGCGTCGGGGCGCTGCGTCGCGGCCTTGAGCGTCGTGGCACCGGAACAGCGGCTGGTGAAACCCAACCGAGACTATCTGATCGTCTGCACCGTCAATGCCGCGGAGCGGCTGTCGCGCCGAATCGGCTGACGGGCGCTGCTCACTTTCCAGCGTGCAGAAGCTTGAGCGATTCGAGGAGCGCATCCTCACTCATCGCGCCACGCAGATGGGCCTCTACACATTCGCCAGCTTTCTCCTGGAAGACCAGGTACCCATTGTAGCGCGGGCGGATCCAGCAGGCCTCCATGGTGGCGCGGGTGGCGCTGTAACAGCCGCCAAAACGCTGATTGATGGTTGAATCATTCCAGACGGACGCCAGAGCCGGCTGGCCGTGGTGGAGCGCGAAGGAATGCTGCGTTTGAGGCATGGCGGCGAATCTCACATAGGCGAGTGCGGCGGCGGCGTGCGGTCTCACGGCCGAGATACCGAGCCCCGTGCCGCCGATGGCCGAACCCGCCGGACCATTCGGCCCGGGAAGATCGTGAAAGCGCAGCGGGTGGCGCTGATCGGCCTCCGCGTAGGTCGCATAGCAATAGACCGCCGGGCAGAAGACCAGATCGCCGCGGGCCGCCATCGCCTCATGCAGCGCGATGCTGTTCCAGCCGAGGCACTGCGGCGGGCATAGAGAAAGGAGCGCGCGCATGAGGCCCAGCACGTGCCGTGCCGCCTTGTCATCGGCGAATGGCGCATTGCGTTCGATGGCGCAGGGCGTGCCGAGATTGGCCATCAGGGTGAAGAAGGTCATCAGGCTGTGCACGCCCTTGAGGCCAATGGCAAGCCACAGCCCCTTGCGCCGCACCAGGGAACCGAGCGCCATGAGGCCGTCCCAATCCACGGGCGATTCAGCATCGAACAACTGCATGAGATCGGGCCGCGACACGGCCACCTGGCAGGCGGCATCGACCGGCAGCGCCCACACCGAACCGTTCATCCGGTAGGACGCCAGCGACGGGCCGACAAATGGATCGCCCTCCCCCAGCACCTCGTCCAGCGGACACAGCGAACCTGTTGCGGCTACCTGCCCCATGAAAGGGTGATCGAGGATGATCAGGTCATAGGCGCTGGCCAGTTCGTCCACCGGTGTGAACTCGAAGCCGCTGAGCGGGCGCTTCGACCACTCGATATCGATGTCAGGATGCTTGGCCCGGAACAGCGGCATGGTCCGCTCCAGCGGATCGACGGCGCGCCGGTGATCCCAGGTCATTCCCCGCAGCGTTACAGAAGTCATCACGTCCTCCGGCACCTTGACTTGCTCACTATCGCAGCTCGCTTGTCAGTCTGACAATGCATACAATTGTCCGGCAGTCCGGAATTTTGCTGGCGTGAGAACGGTAATGCTGGATTGGAAGACTCAAACCAAGGTCATTCGGCTTGGTCCAAGATTCCGGACAGCGCGGTGATGGAGGGGGAAAGATCATGAAGATCGCCAAGGCCGAGTGTTTCGTATTGCTGGTGTTGGATTTCCGGGCCGATGCCTGCTCATCGGCGCAGGACAGATTTTCCGCTAGGATATCGAGGCCGCCGCCGCCCGTCTCGCCATGCTCGACGAGGTGGGCGCACCTGGTTCGAGGAGCCATTCCCGGGCGGCGCCTATGAGGCCTATGGCGCGCTTGCCGCCCGGGGGGCCAAGGTGCGCATCGCCGGGGGCGAGGCCTCGCATGACTTCCACATGGCCCGGCAACTGATCGACTATGGCAAGGTCTCCTAAATTCAGATCGATTGCGGCCGCATCGGCGGCTTGGCGCCCGCCAAGCGCGTGGCGTATTATGCCGCGGCGCGTGGCGTCACCTATATGAACCACACCTTTACCTCGCACCTGGCGCTGTGCGCCTCGCTGCAGCCCTATGCCGGATTGAAAGACCATGTCATCTGCGAGTACCCGTTCGCGCCGAAAGCGCTGGCCTGGGACATGACCGAGACCCATCTGGAGCCTGGCGGCAATGGAGAGGTGAAACTGCCTGAAGCAGAAGGCCTCGGGATCACCATGAGCATGGCGGGCATCAAGACATATCTTGCCGGCGTGGAAATCTTGGCCAAGGGGCGAGTGCTTTACCAGACGCCGCAGCTTTCATAAGATTGGTGCGCCATTCAACCGTCAGGGCTCTTCCATATTGTTCCGCTTGGCCCAGTCAATCGGATAAAGCGCGTAGAAATAGGCGCAGCGCCTGCCGGTCATGTCATAGTCGAGGGTGACACCTTCCGGCAACCAGACGATGTCGCCGGGATGGCATTCCAGTTCGCCTGCACCGGTGCGCACGATCATCGAGCCTTCATGGATGAACAGGACCTCGTCATAGAGCGTTGTCCAGTGGATGCAGACGTCCTCGCCGATCTCCATGCCGGCGCCCAAGTGCCTGCTGAAACCCGACGTGATGGTGCGGGCCGTTTGCGTGACACCCGTGGCGGTGACGCAATCCTTGAAGGGAAGATTGCCGCGTTTGAACAGACGGGCTTCCGGCATGATTACCTCCGTGGGCTGACGATTGTGGATGTGGTGATGCCGCCGGGCGCCATGGCGGCAAGGGCGCGGACAAGGGGGCCAGGCTTGCGGTCCTCCTGCTCCAATTGGTCTTTCCTGCGGATGGCGGAGCGCACCATGTGAGCGCCGATATAGCGGACCGGTTCCGGCGGCAGCCAGCCTTCCGGCGGGCGCACCAGCCCGCAGCCCGACCATTTGTCCCTGGTGCCCAGGGCGAGGCTGGCGAGGATGCGCGCCGTGACCGGAGTGGTGGCAACGCCATTGCCGGAAAACCCATAGCCGTAGAAAATATTTGGCGCCGTGGGCAATGCCCCGAAGAGAGGCAGGCCGCTGCGGGTGCGGTCGATGGGTCCGCACCAGCTGTCGGTGAAGGGCAGATCGGCGAAGGCCGGAAAGCCGCGGCGCACACTGCCGCGGATGGCGTGTTCGCGGATGGAGCGGCCTTCGAAGCGGTTGCCGCGGAGGCCGCCGAAACCGATGATGCCGCCACTGATGCCGGGCTGGAAGCGGTGGTCGGCGGTGGTGCGGAAGCCGGTGACGAAGGTCTGGCTGTCGCCCATCAGGGGCTTCCGCATGTAGCACATTTTCTCCAGCAACTCCGGCACGGGTGCGGTCACCGCGTCGTCGCTGGCGATGACCAGGATCGAGGCGCGCAGTTCGGGCAAGGCTGCCGACCAGGCGTTCAGCGTCAAAATGCAGACAGGGGCTTTGAGCGAACCCGTCTCCGTGTGGATGATGGCCGGGCTGGTCCGCTGCAGCCGGATCATCCGAGAATTCTCGAAGATGCGAATGCCGCGGGCCAATGCAATGCGGCGCAGGCCACGCACCAGTTTGCCGGGATGCAGTGT
Organism: Hyphomicrobiales bacterium; assembly: GCA_031430715.1. Taxonomy (GTDB): domain Bacteria; phylum Pseudomonadota; class Alphaproteobacteria; order Rhizobiales; family Aestuariivirgaceae; genus Aestuariivirga. The sequence continues at coordinate 5,287 of JANPCA010000373.1, forward strand.
GGCAGCGGTCGGGTCATGGATGCCGGCCAGAAAGCGATCCGTGCCGCAGAGGCGCTCGATGTCCTTGCCATCGAGCGGTTTGAACGGCGCAAGGCCGCTCTTCGCAAGGGTCTCAACGATGCTCCGCCACGATCCCACATGGTTGGCGCAGGTGGCGCCCCAGACCCAGCCATCGGGCCGGAATTCGGCATCGATCCCATTCGTCTTGCAGAAAGCGTCGATGTTCCTGGCCGATGCGGCGAAGGCGTGGCCGAGGCTGATCGCCTGCTCCTCGCCGCAGAAGGCCTGCAAGGCGGCGAACTTGGCCCATTGCGACAGGACCATGCCGGAGTTGCGCCCCGACGCGCCGCCGCCGCAGATATCGGCCTCGACAATCGCCACGTCGCAGGAGGGATCACGCGCCTTGATCTCAAGCGCCGTCCACAAGCCAGCCATGCCGCCACCCACGATACAGATGTCCGCCTGGTGATCGCCAGCCAGAACCGGCGCATCGGTCTCGCCGGCTAGGATGGCCTCGCGCAACCAGGCGCAGCGTCCCTCAACTCGGGTTGGCGGCGTCATTGAGATGTTCCCTGGCCGTCCGGGCCACCGATTCGGGGAGTTCCAGCGATACCCGCCTGACGAGATCGAAGTGGACGACGACATGCTCGCTGGTGGCGCGCAACCCGCCGTCCTCGATATCATACAAGGCATGGCGGAAGCTCAAGGAAGAGCGGCCGACGCGGATCATTGCGGTACGGACGATCAGCACGTCGCCCGCCAGGATTTCGTGGCGGTATTCGAGCGTCTGTTTGGCATCCACCCAGCCGCGGCCCTCGGCCTTCATGGCGCGGGGGCCCGCAAAGCGCGCCAGATAGTGAAAGGTCGCGCCGTCGAAGGCGGCGCAATAATGCTGGGTGTTCATATGCCCCATCGAGTCGCACAGCCAAGGGTAGGCAACGGCGCGAAACGTCTCGATGGCTTTGGTTTGAACTGTGCCGGTCATCAGAAGGCCACGCGGTCGCCGCCTTTAAGTTTCAGCATCTGTCTTGCGTCCTCAGGCGTTGCGACGTCGAGCGACAATTCGTCGAGGATGCGCCTGATCTTCGACACCTGCTCGGCGTTGCTCTTGGCCAGCGCGCCGGGACCGATATAGATGCTGTCCTCAAGCCCGACGCGCACGTTGCCGCCCATGGTGGCACCGATGGTGATGAGGTTCATCTGGTGCCGGCCGGCCGCCAGGATGGACCATTGATAGTCGGGGCCGAAAAGGCGGTCAGCGGTGCGGCGCATGTGCATCATGTCCTCAGGGTGGGCGCCGATACCGCCCATGACACCGAAGATGGTCTGCACGAAAAGCGGCGGTTCCAGGAGTTTCTGGTCGAGGAAATAGGCCAGCGTATAGAGGTGGCCGACATCGTAGCATTCGCATTCGAACCTGGTGCCGCAGCCCTTGCCGAGGCGCTCGATGAAGGTTTCGATCTGGGCGAAGGTGTTGGACACGATGATGTCGCGGGTCTTCTCGATATAGGGTTTCTCCCAGTCGTATTTCCAGTCCTTGATCTTGGCGCCGGCATGAAAGATGCCGAAGTTCATGGACCCCATGTTGAGGGAACAGAGTTCGGGCTCAGCCAGAAGCGGTGCCGCGAGGCGGTCGTCGATGCTCATGCCGAGCGAGCCGCCGGTGGTGATGTTGATGACGGCATCGCAGTTCTGCTTGATACGCGGCAGGAACTGCATGAAGACCTTGGGGTCAGGTGTGGGCTTTCCGTCGACGGGATTTCGCGCATGCAGGTGGATGACCGACGCGCCGGCTTCGGCCGCGGCGATCGATTCGCTGGCGATCTCATCGGGCGTGATCGGCAAATAGGGCGTCATGCTCGGCGTGTGCACCGAACCGGTGACGGCGCAGGTGATGATCACCTTCCGGCGTTTGGGCGTTGTTGCCGCGCTCGAAGCTTCCGCCATCCCATCCTCCCGTTGCAGCCTTGTTTGACAAACTCTTGGTCTTGCGTATAACATCACAACGCTTGTGATCACAAGCTAACATGAGATGGTGATCTGTCAATGGCGGCGGGGAGGCAAGCTCTTCGCCAACCACATAAGGGAGGTTGGAATGAAGGTTTTGACTTATCTGAAGCCCTTGCTGCTCGGCGCCGGCATCGCCCTGTTCGCCGCGGGAAGCGCACATGCGCAAGAACAGGTGGTGGTCGTCGGCTGGGGCGGCGTGTGGCAGGACGCCTATCGCAAGGCGCTCTTCGAGCCCTTCATGAAGGAGACCGGCATCAAGGTCATCGAAGAGGAGTTCGGCGGCGAATACGCCAAGATCACCAGTCAGGTTGAAGCCAAGAAGATCGTCTGGGATCTGGCACCCTTCGAAAGTCCGCAACTCATCCAGGGCTGCGATGAAGGCATTTTCGAGAAGCTGGACTGGAACGCGCTTGGCGGGCGCGATAAACAGATCGGCTATGCCGCCCATGACTGCGGCATCGCTTCCGACATCTGGGCCACCGTGATGGCCTATGACGGCGACAAGATCAAGGATGGCCCCAAGAGCTGGGCCGAGTTCTGGGACGTTGCCAAATGGCCAGGCAAGCGTGGCGCCTACAAGGACGCGCGCATCATGATCGAAGTGGCGCTGATGGCGGATGGGGTCAAGAAGGAGGAAATCTATGATGTCCTGCGTTCACCTGAAGGTTTCGACCGGGCCTTCAAGAAGCTCGACGCGTTGAAGCCAAGTATCCTGTGGTCGGAAAGCGCTGCCGAGGGCATGCAGCGGCTGTTGGCGGGCGATGTCGCCATGACGGTGAACTTCAATGCCCGCGTGACGGGTGCAGCCAAGGAGAACAAGCGCAACCTGGTGATCGGCTGGGGCTCGGGCTTCTGGGTCGGCACGGATTTCTGGGTGAAGATCGCCAATGGCCCGAACCCGGAAGCCGCCAAGAAGATGCTGGCTTTCTACGCCAAGCCTGAGACGCAGGCCGAACTTGTCAAGCATCTGACCTATGGCGTGCCAACGCTGGCCGCCTATGACCTGATGCCGCAGGAGACCAAGGACGCCTTGCCGACCGCCCCCGACAAGGCGGCACTCGCCTCGGTCTACAGCGACGAATACTGGGTCGAGAACCAGGCCAAGGCGACGGAACGCTTCAACACCTGGGCCGCCCAGTAATGTGATAATATAAAGCGCGGCGGTTCGATCCGAGCCGCCGCCCTTGTCGTCTAGGCACCAAGGAAGGACTGTTCATGCCGCCTGCCAGCACCAGCGCCGCACAGCGAAACGCGGATCTGTCATCCGTTCTCAGGGATGCGGAAATCCGTTACATCAAGGCCAATCCGAAAAGCGCTGCCTTAAGTGCCGCCGCCCAGGCGCATCTGCCCGGCGGCAATACCCGCACCACCTTACATTTTTCGCCCTTCCCCTTCTATGTCGCCAGGGGCGAAGGCAGCCGTCTCATCGATGTGGATGGTCATTCCTATATCGATTTCGTCAATGAATATACGGCGGGCGTTTATGGACACTCCAACAGGCTCATCGCCGACACCATTGCCAAGACTCTCACCGGCGGCTTGAATTTCGGCGCGCCCACCGAACATGAGATCAATCTTTCAGCCGAAGTACGGCGGCGCTTTCCAGCCATGGAGCTGCTGCGCTTCTGCAATTCAGGCACCGAGGCAAACCTGTTGGCCATGGCGGCGGCCAGGGCCTTCACGGGCAGGCCAGCGATTCTCGTCTTCAGCGGCGCCTATCACGGCAGCATCTTCTATTTCAGCCATGGCGCTTCGCCGCTGAACATGCCGTTCCCGGTGGTGATGTCGCCGTTCAACGATGCCCAAAAAGCAGCGGAAGCCATCGCCGCCCATGCCGGCGAGCTGGCGGCGGTGATCGTCGAGCCCATGCAGGGCGGGGCCGGCGCCCTGCCCGCATCGGCTGAATTCATTGCAGCTCTCCGCGAAGCGACAACCCGTCATGGCGTGTTGCTGATCCTGGATGAAGTGATGACGTCGAGGGTCCATTTCGGTGGACTGCAAGCCCATTTCGGCGTGAAGCCCGATCTGATGACGCTCGGCAAGTATATCGCCGGCGGCTTGACGGCCGGCGCCTTCGGAGGCCGCGCCGATATCATGGGCCGTTTCGATCCCTCGAAAGCCGATGCCTTTCCCCATGGCGGCACGTTCAACAACAATGTGGTGGCCATGGCGGCGGGCCATGCCGCTCTGACCAAGCTTCTCACCCGGGACGCCACGGATCGCATGAATGCGCTCGGCGACAGGCTGCGCGTAAGCCTCAATGACCTTGCCGCGCGGCACGATCTGCCCATGGTGGCGACCGGATTCGGTTCGATCTTCGGCATTCACTTTCACGAAGGCCAATTGCGCAACATCGACGATCTCGATGCCGGGGAGACGGGCCGCGCGCAGGAGGTGGCGGACATCAAGAAACTCTATCACCTCGACATGATCGCCAACGGCATCTACATCTCAAGGCGGGTGATGGGCAATCTGTCGCTCGAAACGGCGGAAGCGGAAACCGGCACGCTGGTTGCCGCCGCCGACGAATTTCTATCCACCCGGGGCAATCTGATCCGCGCGGCGTTCAACAGGTGACGGGATCAGAGCGCCGCGCCGATGGTCTTTGCGGCGTCTTCGATGTCGCCGATAATCGCATCGCGGACTTGCAGCGGTTTGCCGGCTTTCAGGGCCTTTAGGGCCCGGTGATGATGCACATAGACGGACAGCTTCTTCTGGGCGAAGTCGCGCTGCTGCAGATTGAGCAGCGGCCCCACTTGCAGCCAGAGCGATTCGATCAGCTTGACCAGCGTCGGCATCTGCGAGGCGTGATAGAGCGTGAAATGAAACTCCCGGTTCCACTCCAAAACCGCCGCTTGACTGCCGGCCGGCGTTGCTTCCATGAGGCGGGTCATCGCGGCCATGTGTTCGATCATCCGGGGCGTCACATGCCGCGTGCCCTCCTCCGCCGCGAGGCCTTCAAGCGCGGTGCGCACCCGGGTGATCTCAGTGAAGCGGGCGCGGTTGAACACCGGAAGCGCCACGCTGCGGTTGGGCAGCATTTCCAGCACGTGCTCGGCGACCAGGCGGCGCAGCGCCTCGCGCACCGGCATCATGCTGATGCCGAAGGAACTGGCCAGCGAGCGGATGGTCATGGTCGAACCCGGCGCAACCTTGCCCGACATGAGCGCCTGTTTCAGCTGATCATAGACTTCGTCATTGAGGGTGCTGCGGCTGAGCTTCGGGACGTCGAGCCGCGTCTCGGTCACGTCCTCGGATTCGGCCCTGGGGTCGCGGGAAAGCACTATCATGAGTTCGACTGCCTCGGCTGGATTCCGGTTGATAAGCCGGAGATATTGTAATGAGTGATCACAGAAAACGCAAACGGCAATGACAGCCAGGGGTGCTGCGGATTCGGACATCCTCAAGTCGGTGCGGGCCGCGCGCCGCGCCGCCATGCTGCGCGACATGACATTGGTGGCGCCGCTGATGGCTCTCCTCATCACCGTTTTCGCCGTGCCCATTGTGCTGTTCATGTACCGTGCGGTGGACAATAGCCTCCTTTACCGCTCGTTTCCGCAGACCCATTCGGCGCTCGCCGGTTGGGTGGCTCCGGCTGAAGTGCCGAACGCTGCTTATGGGGCGATGGCGGCCGATCTCAGGGCCATTCCATCGGCAGCCGAACTCGCGGTGGTGGCCCGGACGATGAATAATTTCGAGGAAGGGTTCCGCAGCCTGCTGATGAAGACGGCCAGCCGCCTTCCAGCGACGGAACCGGACTCGTGGCGCGACGCCATGGCGGAGATCGACAAGCGCTGGCTGGACTTGAACCGATGGGGTGCGCTGAAGAATCAAACCGGCCCATTCACCCCAAGTTTCCTCCTGTCGGCCCTTGACCTGAAACGGGACGCAACGGGGGCCATCGCCCGCGAGGGACCGGAACGGCGGCTTTACCTGCCCCTCCTCTGGCGCACCTTCCAAATCAGCTTTCTCGTGGCGCTTCTCTGCCTTCTGGCGGGCTATCCCACGGCCTATGTCCTGACGCGGCTGAGCCCCCGCGTGGCGGGTTTGCTGATGATCTGCGTCATGCTGCCGTTCTGGACGTCGCTCCTGGTGCGCACCACGGCGTGGATCGTCATTCTGCAAGGCAATGGCCCGGTCAATGGCCTGTTACAGCTCTTAGGTTTCATCGAACAACCGCTCGAACTGATCTTCAACCGCTTCGGCACGCTGGTGGCGATGACCCATGTGCTGCTGCCCTATATGATCCTGCCGCTCTACAGCGTGATGACCGGAATTCCGGAGACCCATGTGCGCGCCGCGCAATCACTGGGCGCCAACCAGCGCGTGGCGTTCCTGAAGGTCTATCTGCCCCAGACCCTGCCGGGGCTGGGGGCCGGCCTGCTGCTGGTTTTCATTCTGGCGCTTGGCTATTATATCACGCCGGCCCTGGTCGGCGGCCCGCGCGACCAGATGCTCAGTTACATGATCACCTATCACGTCAATGAAGTGGTCAACTGGGGCATGGCTTCAGCACTTGGCCTCATGCTGCTGCTGTCGACCATCGTTTTGATCGGAGCCTGCGGCAGGTTCGTGCAGCTCCGTCATGTGCTGCGCTGAGCCCCATGCCCCTTCCCCACCACGCCACGCTTGAGGACAGGTTCTGGTTCTATGCCTCGCGGGGACTGTGCTTTGCCGTCCTGGCGTTTCTGCTGCTGCCGGTTCTGGTCATCATTCCGATGTCCTTCACATCCGGCAATCTTCTGGCCTTTCCGCTGCCCGGTCTGTCGCTGCGCTGGTACGCGAGCCTGCTGGAAGGCGATGCCTGGATCGACGCGGCGCTTAACAGCCTGATGATCGGGCTGTCGTCCACCGCCCTGTCGCTGGTGCTCGGCACGCTGGCGGCAACCGGACTGGCGCGCATGACCTCGGTCTTGAAGCCCGTCATCATCGGGCTCATCATGTCGCCGGTGCTGATCCCCATCGTCATCACGGCGGTCGGCATGTATTTCTTCATGGCCGACATCGGCTTGAGCGGCACCTATGCCGGACTGATCCTCGCTCATACGGTGCTGGCCGTGCCCTTCGTCGTCATCACTGTTCTGGCCTCGCTCGAGGGATTCGACACGAACCTCCTGCGCGCCGCGGCAACGCTCGGGGCCGGCCCCCTCACCTCCTTCCGGCGCGTGACGCTGCCGATCATCTTTCCCGGCGTCGCGGCGGGCGGTCTCTTTGCCTTCGTCACCTCATTCGATGAAATCGTCGTCACGCTGTTTCTGGCGGCGCCCACACAGCGGACTTTGCCCCGGCAGATCTTCAGCGGCGTGCGCGAATATGTCAGCCCGGGTATCGCCGCCGTCGCCACCCTGCTCATCGTCATGTCGGCCTTGCTGCTGCTCACCGTGCAATTGCTCGAGCGGCGGGGCAGGCGATTGTCAGGGCGCATCGCTTGACAATCCTTTCCCGCCGCGACTAGCATCACAATGCTTGTGATCACACGGCTGATGGATATCCTGAATGTGGAGAAAGATGTGATGGCGCGGTCCGGCAAGACCAGGAAAGCGGCCCCGTTCGATCCGACGCTGCTTGCCGTGCTGTCGAGCCGGTTCGAATCGATCATCCGCGAAATGACCAACACGGTGATGAAGGCCAGCCGCTCCAGCGTCATCAAAAACGCCCGCGACATGTCCTGCGGCATTCTCACCTATGATCACCGCCTGGTGTCGGTGGAGGAAGCGCTGCCGATTCATGTCAACGCGCTGGAACTCACGACCAAGCCCATCACCGAACTGTTCGACGACATCAAGGAAGGTGACGCCTTTCTGAACAACAGCCCCTTCTATGGCGTGACCCACCACGCCGACCTGACCTTGTGCGTTCCGGTGTTCTTCGAGGGCACGCCGCTGTTCTGGACCCTGTCGCGGTCGCACCATGCCGATATCGGCGCACCCGAGCCTTCGACCTATCTGCCCTTCGCGGCGACGATCTATCAGGAGGGGGTGCATTTCCCCTGCGTGCGCATTCAGGAGAATTTCACCGACAAGGCCGACCTGATCCGTATTGGCCTGCAGAAGATCAGAGTCAGCAATATCTGGTATGGCGACTACCGCGCCCAGGTCGGCGCCTGCCGGACGGGCGAGCGGCGGCTCAAGGAACTTGTGGCGCAATACGGCATCAGGACCATCCGCGACTTCATCGAAGCGTGGATGGACTACGGCAAGCAGCGGGCCATCGCCGCGATCCGGAAACTCCCCGCTGGTACTTACACCTATGAAGTACGGCACGATCCGGTGGCGGGCGTTGCCGACGAGGGCATCGCCATCAAGGCCAAGGTCACCGTCGACTCGAAGAAGGGGCTGATCACCGTCGACGTCCGCGACAATCCGGATTGCGTGCCGGGCGGGCTGAATCTGACGGAGGCCTGCGCCGTGGCCTCGTGCCGGATTGGCGTCTACTATAATCTGGACGCCAGCGTGCCGCATAACGAGGGCAGTTCCAGCCGCATCGTGCCACTCATCCGCGACGGTTGCGTGGTGGGCCGTCCCAGCCATCCGACCGGTACATCGTGCGCCACCAGCAATGTCAACGAGCGCTTGGCCAATGCTGTGCAATGTGCCTTTTCCGCCATGGGCGAGCCCTATGGCATGGCTGAGGGCGGCGGCAATTTTTCGGCGGCGCTTGGCGTCGTCTCGGGCGTGGACAAGCGCCGCGCGGTTCCGGTCGAATATATCACCCAGCTCATGATGGCCCTTTCCGGCGGCCCCGCCAATCATGGCCATGACGGCTGGCTCACCTATGAATGCTCGGTCGGCAACGGTATCATGGTCACCGACTCGATCGAAGTTGACGAAGCAACTTATCCGATCCTGGTCGAGGAGCGCCGCATCCGCGAAGACAGCATGGGCTTTGGCCAATGGAACGGGGCGCCCGCGGTCGAAGGCAGCTACCGTTCGCTCAATGGCGCCATGACGCTTTACGTCTGCGGCGACGGCGGAACCTTTCCGGCCAAGGGCGTTCTGGGCGGAGAAGCGGGCGCCCATTGCGGCACCTGGCGGCGGACGCCCGATGGCCGCATTGAGCGTCTGCCGGATTTCTTCAACGGCGTGCTGGCCGATGGCGAAGCAGTTCACTACCGGTCCTGTGCTGGCGGGGGCTATGGGTCTCCGCGCAAGCGCGATCCGGGCCGGGTGGCCGAGGACGTCAACCGCAAGTGGCTGAGCATCGGCGCGGCACGGGATATCTATGGCGTTGCAGTGATCCCAAGCGAAAACGGTATCGGCTATCGCGCCGACCACACCGCGACCCAGACCCTAAGAGCAGAAAGACCGGGCGAATAAACGCCCGGCAATTTAACTTACAATCGCGGACATGGAGGATTTGTGAAATGAGACGGCAGCAATTCTTGAAAGCGGGACTGGCGGCACTGGCACTCCTTGCCTGCATGCCGGCAGCGCAGGCCGAGGACCCGCTGATCATCGGCGCGGCGATCGCCCAAAGCGGCGCCATCGCTCCCTATGACGATGGTCCGGCCAAGGCGATGGAAATCGCCGTCGATGAAATCAACGCCAAGGGCGGGCTGCTCGGGCGGCAACTGCAGATCATCTATTCCGATACCAAGTCCGACATCGCTTATGGCGCCACGGCCGCTCAGGACGTGATCGACAAGAAAGCCCAGATGGTGGTGGTGACTTGCGACTATGACTATGGCAGTGCCGCGGCTTCGGTGGCCGACGCGGCGGGACTGATCACCTTCTCGACCTGTGCTGGCGATCCCAAGTTCGGGCCTTCGGGGATCGGCCCCAATGCCTTCACCATGGCGACCGGTGCGCCGGGCCAGGCGGTGGCGCTGGCTGAATGGGCCTATAAGGTGAAGGGCTGGCGGACGGCCTATGTTCTGCTCGACACAACCATTGCCTTCGATGCAAGCTTTGCCGATTTCTTTACGCGGCGCTGGACCGAACTGGCCGGAGCCGAAGGGCTGATCGGCAACGACACGTTCGGCGGCGAGGATCCGCAGATCGCCAGCCAGATCACGCGCCTCAAGGCGCTGTCCAAGGCCCCGGACGTTTTAGTCCTGAGCTCGTTTCCGCCCGGCGGATCGAGCGCCATGCGGCAATTGCGGGCGGCGGGCATCGATACGCCGATGGTCGGCTCGGAATCATGGGACGGCGACTACTGGCTGGACGCGGTGCCCAACTTAAGCAACTTCTTCCTGGTGACCTATGGTTCCGTTTTCGGTAACGACAGCCGTCCGCAAGTCGCCGAGTTCATGGCCAAGTTCGACGCGAAATTCAAAGCGCGGCCGGTCACCTCCCATGCGATGATCGGTTATAGCGTGATCCAGGGCTGGAGCCGGGCGGTGGAGAAGGCGGGCAGCTTCGATGCGGAGAAGGTGCGCGGCGTGCTCGAGACCTTCGTCAAC
>JANPCA010000374.1:0-4365 GCA_031430715.1 Hyphomicrobiales bacterium
ATCGGCGGGAAGCCCGGCCTTCTCGCCCGCCGCGGCAAGGCATTCGGTGAGATAGAAGACGTAGGCCGGACCTGAACCCGAAACAGCGGTCGCCGCATCGATCAGCGCTTCATCGGCAACCGTCACCACTTCGCCGACCGCCGACAACAGCGTGCGGGCGAGGTCCAGTTGGGCCGCCGAGACATTGGGGTTGGCGGCCATGGCGGTGATGCCGCGGCCGACGGCGGCGGGCGTGTTGGGAATGGTGCGGATCACTGCCGCGCCGCTGCCGAAATGGCGCTCGAAACTGGCGATGGTCTTTCCCGCCGCCACCGAGAGGATCAGTGGCTTCGAGGCTTTGAGCGGCACGATCCCCGGCAGCACGTCTTCCATCACTTGCGGCTTGACCGCGATGATGACCACCTGCGCATCGGCGATGGCGGCCACGGGCGGATTGAGCCGGACGCCCCTGGCCTCGAGCATGGCCTTCAACTCGGGCGGGGGTGCTGGATCGAGAACCACGAGTTTGGCCGGGTCCGCGCCGCTCTTCAGCCAGCCTTCGAGCAGGGCGCCGCCCATCTTGCCCGCCCCCACCAGGACCAGCGTGCCGCCAAGTGTCAGCATCAGGCTTCTCCCATGGTTTCGAGCAGGCTCGATTCGAGCGCCGCTTCGGCATTGCGGCCGCCCCAGACGACGAATTGCACGGCGGGGAAATAACGCTCGCAGGTCTCGACCGCGAAGCGGATCAAGGACTCGCACTGGGCATCATTGGCCTCGGCGCCACCCGATAGCAGCAAGCCGTTGCGGAAGACGAGGCTGCCGTCGCCCTGCCAGAGCTCGAAATGGCCGGTGAGGAGTTGCTCGTTGATCAGGCCCACGAGGCGGCCCAACTCAGGTCGCTTGCCGTGCTGAATTTTGGCATCGAAACTCGCCGCCACATGCAGCATCTCAAATTCGTCCCGCCAGGTGAGGGACACCGTCAAGCCGCTCCAGCCGCCCTCGATGCGCATCATCACTTCCGACGGATTGGTCCTGTCGAAGGCCCATTGATAGGCCTCGGCGAGCCGTTCGACGCGGTCGAGCGGGTTCGGGATATCGCTGTCAAAGGCCAATTGGGCGGCCATCGGGGGTCCTCCGCCGGCTGACGAATCAGGCATCAACCGCGAGGTGACCGTGCCCAAGCCTTGGTGCCGCTTCAAGAGTCGGGAGGTGATTCCTCCACAGGGGAGTTGCGGTTTTCCCCGCCGCCGGGTGCGGCAAGGTGAATCAGGCAGCCCTTCACTCGGGCTTTGCCGCCAGCCTGGCTTCAAGGGCTGTGATGCGCTGGGAAAGCGCTTCGTTCTCCTCGCGGGCCTTGGCCGCCATGGCTTTCACCATGTCGAAGTCCTCGCGCTTCACCAGTTCCATGTTGCCCAGCACGCGCTCCATCTGGGCCTGAATCAGCGTGTCGATCTCGCGGCGCACCCCTTGTGCCGCTCCGGCCGCATTGGTCATCAGCTTGGCGAGTTCGTCGAAGAAACGGGTCTGGGTCGTGGTCATGGGCTGGCCCTTTCAGTTGCGCCCTAGCTATGGCTTCCGGCACCCATCTTCAAGATGCGGCTTCGCCACAGGGCGCCAGTGCTTGACGGAGCGGGCCATGGCGGACAGTGTCCGCCGCCATGACGACTCTCGCCGTTCTGAGCTTCCCCAATATCGACCCGGTGCTGATCGAGATCGGCCCCTTCGCGGTGCGCTGGTATGCGCTGGCCTATATCGCGGGGCTCATCTTCGCCTCCTGGTACATGAAACGGCTGGTGAGCGCGCCTGCCCTGTGGGGCGGCGTCAAGCCAACGATGACGCCTCCACAGATCGACAGCTTCTTCATCTGGTCGGTGCTGGGCGTGGTGCTGGGCGGCAGGCTCGGCTACGTGCTCTTCTACAAGCCGCTGCATTACCTGGCCAACCCCACGGACATCGTGCGCATGTGGGACGGCGGCATGTCGTTTCATGGCGGCTTTCTGGGCGTGGTGGTGGCCTGTCTCATCTATGGGCGCCGGATCGGCGTGGGGCTGGACCGCATGCTCGATCTCGGGGCCGCTTCGGTGCCCGCCGGATTGGGGCTCGGGCGGCTGGCCAATTTCATCAATGGCGAATTGTGGGGGAGGCCCACGGATGTGCCCTGGGCTTTCGTCTTTCCGCATGATGAAACGCAAAGCCCACGCCATCCGTCGCAACTCTATGAGGCCGGGCTCGAAGGCCTGGTGCTGTTTGTCGCGGTGCGCATGGCCACGCACCGCCATCAGGCGCTCAAATATGCGGGCCGCGCCTCGGGCATCTTCGCGCTGGTCTATGGATTGTCGCGCATCGTGGCCGAGTTCTACCGCGAGCCCGATGCGCATCTGGGTTACTTTGCCGGCTTCGTCACCATGGGCATGATCCTGTCGCTGCCGCTCTGCGCGGTCGGGATATGGCTGCTGCTGAGGCCGCGTTCATGACGCCGCTTGAAAATGTGATCCGCGGCATCATCGCCAGCGAGGGGCCGATGCGGTTCGACCGTTACATGGGCCTGTGTCTCGGTCATCCGCAATATGGCTATTACATGGGCCGCGATCCGATCGGGGCGCGCGGCGATTTCATTACCGCACCGGAAGTCAGCCAGGTGTTCGGCGAACTGATCGGCATCTGGGCGGTTGCCGCCTGGACGGCGATGGGATCGCCCGCGGCCTTCCACCTGGTGGAGCCAGGGCCGGGGCGGGGCACGCTGATGACCGACATCCTGCGCACGGCGCGCCGGGTGGCTCCCGGATTCGCCGCGGCCGCAAAGGTACAACTGGTCGAGATGGGACCCATGCTGCGGGGCGTGCAGCGCCAGGCGCTGGGCAGCTACGTTACCTGGCACGACCGTTTCGAGGACGTGCCGGAGGGGCCGATGGTCCTGGTGGCGAATGAATTCTTCGATGCCATACCGATCCGCCAGTTCGTGCGCCGCGGCGGACGCTGGCATGAGCGGGTGGTCGGCCTTGAAGAGGGTAAGCTCGTCATGGGACTTGCCGATGCCGACATTGGAACTGGCGGCCAAGACGGCGACGTCATCGAGTTCGCACCGGCGCGCGGCGATATCGCGCGGGCCGTGGGCGAGCGTCTGGCGCGCTATCCGGGCGCGGCGCTGATCATCGATTATGGCCATCTCTCGACCCAGCCCGGCGGCACGCTGCAGGCGATGCGCAGCCATGCTCACGTGCCGATACTGCAAGCGCCCGGCGATTGCGATCTGACGGCCCACGTCGATTTCGAAGCGTTGGGTACGGCGCTTTCCGAGGGCGGCGCCACGGTTCATCCGGGGCTCACGCAACGCGATTTCCTGGTGGCCATGGGGCTTGAACAGCGCAGCGCCATGCTTGCCGCGAAGTCCGATGCCGCGGCGAAGGCCGTTCTGGAGCGCCAGATGACGAGGCTTGCGGACCCCGGCCAGATGGGTAACCTGTTCAAGGTTCTCGCCGCAACCTCACCGGGCCTCGCCACGCCCTATCCCTTCGGCCGCAGATGATCCAGTCGGATGCCTTGCATGTCCCCGGATTGACGCACGGGTTCTTCACCCGCCAGGGTGGCTTTTCCACCGGTGTCTTTTCGTCACTCAATTGCGGGTTGGGCTCGGGCGACGACAAGGACATCGTGCGCCAGAATCGCGGGCTGGTGGCGCAGGCTTTGGGCGTTACCCCGGAGCGGCTGCTCACCGCCTATCAGGTGCATAGTGCCGACGCGCTGGTGGTGACCGGACCCTGGGAAGGCGGCGAGCGGCCGCGCGCCGATGCGCTGGTGACGGCGGTTCCAGGCCTTGCCATCGGTGTGCTCACGGCCGATTGCGGGCCATTGCTGTTTGCCGACGCGAAGGCCCGCGTCGTGGCCGCGGCCCATGCCGGCTGGAAGGGGGCGCTCAGCGGTATCACTGCGAAGACACTTGCGGCCATGGAGAGTCTCGGCGCGGCGCGGCGCGATGTGACGGTGGTCATCGGTCCGATGATCTCCACGGCGGCCTACGAAGTGGGGCCGGAATTTCCCGACCGCTTCATCGATGCCGATGCCACGAACAGAAAATATTTCACAGCCTCGCCGCGGGCCGGCCACGCCATGTTCGACCTGCCCGCCTATCTCGAAGACCGGCTGCGGACGGAAGGTGTGGGCGAAGTGGTCAACCTGCCGCTGTGCACCTTCGCTGACGCACAGCGCTTCTTCAGCTACCGCCGCGCCACGCACCGGGGCGAAAAGGATTATGGGAGGCTGATCTCGGCCATTGCGCTGGATGAGGATTGAATGGATGGCATTGCGCGCTTCCGGGCGGGACGCTTGCATATTTCCCCTCTCCCACACGCATGTGGGGGAGAGGGCAGGGTGAGGGGGTGCTTGAGG
>JANPCA010000375.1:0-5540 GCA_031430715.1 Hyphomicrobiales bacterium
GCGGCGCGGGCCGCCGCCGCCCGCGAGCCGCCTTCAACAACCAGCGCAATCGCCAAAATCCGCCGCGCCTGATCGGCGTCACCGGCAAGCCGCGCCCGGCGGCGCAGCTCGGCGACAGTCAAATCCAACCGCGTCACCGCGATCGTCATGCCAAACCCCCAGAGCGAATCAACCACCCCAGAGAATCATCACAGCTCGACAATCCAATATCACGATTGAGTCAGTTCATCTGACGGTTGGTATCAGTTGATGTCGGACGATGAGGTTTCAGTTGGTTGCGCCTCAATCAGGGCTCTGCCAACATATTGGCAGGCTGGATGCCACTAGGACGGCGCAGCAAGTTGTACCCTCTTCACCGGGCCAGATTGTGGGGCGATGGCCGAGAGCCGAGAGCCGAGAGCTCTCAGCGGGTCTTCTTCGACCAATAAGCGTGGACCTTCCGCACTCCAGAACTCGTCTTTTCCGGCGTCGGAGAAACTCAGGGCATGGCCCAAGTCCTTTGCAAGACGAAAGAATCCATGTCCCGGCCGGTGCTGAACTTGAAGGACTACGGCGGCACTGAGCATGCCATGCCCCGCATTATGCTCCTCTATTGAAATGTCTTCGAGCAAATTGTCGAGATTTCGCGGTCCACAACTTATTACTGTGAGTTGAGCAGCGAGCTGTCCGTACTCAATTGTGACAACAAATTCAGACCAATCCACCCCCGTGATCCAGCGCGTTGACTTTGCCGGGGCTTTCCCCCATAAGCCGCCTCCAATTCCTGGAGCGGCGGTCGAGATCCTCTCAGGGCGTGCCCGTTTGGCGGGTATGTTGATGAAATCATTGGCCCTGAGCCAGAGAACGGAGTTTGAAACGTGAAGCGCACCTATCAGCCGTCCAAGCTTGTCCGCAAGCGCCGCCATGGTTTCCGCTCGCGCATGGCCACCGTCGGTGGCCGCAATGTCCTGGCCCGCCGCCGCGCCAAGGGCCGCAAGCGCCTGTCGGCCTAGGGGCCGGAATCCTTGAAACGGACATGGAACGCCTGAAGCGCCGGCAGGAATTCGTTGCCGCCGCCAAGGCCCTCTATGCCGCCATGCCGGGCATGGTGGTGCAGGCCCGCGACCGCAAGGACGGGGGTGGCCCACGCGTCGGCTTCACCGCCACCAAGAAACTCGGCAATGCGGTGGCCCGCAACCGCGCCAAGCGGCGCTTGCGCGAAATCGCCAGGCTGAAGCTCGCCGGACTGGCCCATGCGGGCTATGACTATGTGCTGATCGGACGGGGCGCCTCGCTCACCCGCCGCTTTGCCGATCTTGAGGGCGATCTCACTTCCGCCTTGAAACGGCTGCACCGCACGTCACATCAGGTGGCGGACAAGGGAACACCATGAACTTCGAAAACAAGAATTTCATTCTTGCCATCGTCCTCTCGATGCTGATCATCTTCGGCTGGCAGTATTTCTATGCCAAGCCGCTGCAGGACAAGCTCGGCGGCGGCGGCACGGAGATCACCACGCCAACCCAGCCCGATGGCACGGTGCCCGGTACGGCGCCGCCCGTGCCGCAAACCCGCGACGAAGCGCTGAAAGCCACGCCGCGCCTCAAGATCGAGACACCGTCGGTCACCGGTTCGATCAACTTGCAGGGCGCCCAGATCGACGACCTGCATCTGGTCAAGTATCACGAGACCGTCGACCCAAAGAGCCCGACCATCGTCTTCCTGTCGCCCGCCGGAACGCCGGGAGCACTCTTCGCCGAACAGGGCTTCA
The DNA here is from genome assembly GCA_031430715.1 of Hyphomicrobiales bacterium. Classification (GTDB taxonomy): domain Bacteria; phylum Pseudomonadota; class Alphaproteobacteria; order Rhizobiales; family Aestuariivirgaceae; genus Aestuariivirga. Next base: position 1,751 of record JANPCA010000375.1, read on the forward strand.
TCGGCGCCACCGGCACCGTGGCCAAGCTGCCCGATTCCAAGACACTGTGGACAGCACCCGCCGATGCGGTGCTGAAAGAGGGCGGCCCCGTGGTCCTCACCTGGGACAATGGCGAAGGCCTGAGTTTCAGCCGCAAGATCGAGATCAGCAACGAATATGTCTTTTCGGTCACGCAGAGCGTCGTGAACAAGTCATCAGCGGCAGTGGCGCTCATTCCCTATGCCCGCATCCAGCGCCAGGATACGCCGCTGATTTCGGGCTACTGGGTGTTCTTCGAGGGCATGCTCGGCTGGCTGAACAACGGCTTGCGCGAGACCCATTACAGCGACATGGCGGAATCCACCGAACCGGTGAAACACGAGACCACGGGCGGCTGGATCGGCTTCACCGACAAATATTGGGCCGCCGTCGTCATCCCCGACCAGACCCGCCCCGTCGCCGCCAAATTCCAGCACCAGAAAACGGCTGACCGCGACCTGTTTCAGACCGACTATCTGGCCAAGGACGCGATCATCGTCCAGCCGGGAGCCACGGCGAGCTATACCGACCAGGTGTTCGCCGGGGCCAAGGTGGTGGCGACCATCAACGAGGCCGCCGCCACGCACAATATCGCCGGTTTCGACTACATGATCGACTGGGGCTGGTTCTATTTCCTCACCAAGCCGATGTTCTATCTGCTCGACTGGCTGAACGGCAAGGTCGGCAATTTCGGCATCGCCATCCTGATGGCAACGCTGCTGGTCAAGGCCGTGGTCTTCCCGCTGGCCAACAAGTCCTATGCCTCGATGAGCAAGATGAAGAAGCTGCAGCCCGAGATGCAGAAGCTCAAGGAGCAATATCCCGACGACAAGATGAAGCAGCAGCAGGGCATGATGGAGCTCTACAAGAAGGAGAAGGTTTCGCCGCTGTCCGGCTGCCTTCCCGTCGTCGTGCAGATTCCCATCTTCTTCGCGCTCTACAAGGTGATCCTCACCTCGATCGAATTGCGCCACGCGCCCTTCTATGGCTGGGTTCACGATCTCTCGGCGGCCGACCCGACCTCACTGTTCAATCTCTTCGGCCTCATTCCCTGGACGCCACCCGAGATGCTGATGATCGGCATCTGGCCCTTGCTCATGGGCGTCACCATGTGGGTGCAGATGCGCTTGAACCCGGCGCCGCCCGATCCGATACAGGCCAGCCTGTTCAACTGGATGCCGGTGATGTTCACCTTCATGCTCGGCACCTTCCCGGCAGGTCTCGTCATCTACTGGGCGTGGAGCAACCTGCTGTCAATCATCCAGCAGTCCTACATCATGAAACGCCATGGTGCTGACGTGAATGTCTTAGGGAACATCAGGGAGAGCCTGCCCTTCCTCAACAAGAAGAAGCCCGCCGCTTGAGCCGCGGCTTCACCAGGGACGAAATCGATGCGGGCCGCCGTCTGTTCGGCGGCCCGTCGCGTTTCCTGCTGGGCGTGGCGAAGCTTGAGCAATTGCCGCCGTCGAAGGGTGTGGAGATCGCCTTCGCCGGGCGCTCCAATGTGGGAAAGTCGTCACTCATCAATGCGCTCACTCACATGACCGGCCTGGCACGAGCCTCCAACACGCCGGGGCGCACCCGCGAATTGAATTTCTTCGATGTCAACGAACAGATTACCTTGGTCGACATGCCGGGCTATGGTTATGCCAAGGCATCGAAGGCCGATGTCAAGAAATGGCAGTCGGTGCTGCGCGGCTACTTGCGTGGGCGGCCGGGCTTGACGCGGGCCTTCGTGCTGATCGATTCACGCCATGGCGTGCTGAAGGCCGATGAGGAGATGTTCGATCTCCTCGACGAGTCGGCGGTTACTTATCAAATCGTGCTCACCAAGATCGACAAGATCAAGCAAGCCGAGCTGGCCACGGTTTTTGCGGCGGTCGAAGCGGCGATCAAGAAACGCCCCGCCGCCTTTCCGGTGATCCATGCCACGTCGAGCGAAAAGAACACCGGCATTCCGGAACTGCAGGCGGAGATCGCGGGCCTCCTCTGACGTCTTCTCCCGCTATGCGGGAGAAGAAGGGACCCGTTACGACGTAACGGGGAGATGAGGGGGAGTCTGGGGCGGGCAGCGACCGGCTTTCCCTCACCTGCCTGCCTAGCGGCAGGCGTCCTCTCCCGCAAGCGGGAGAGGTTGAAGGGGGCGGGAGAGGTTGCCGCACAACGCCCTTGGCACTGTTTCCCATTGCCCTATAAGGCCGCCAATACACTATCGGATTTGACCCCCATGACCGACGTCAGCGAGACCGCACGAATTCTCTCCGAGGCGCTGCCCTTCCTGCAGCGTTATGACGACCAGATCATCGTGGTGAAATATGGCGGCCACGCCATGATCGACCCTAAGCTCGCCCAGCGCTTTGCCCGCGACATGGTGATGCTGAAAGTGTGCGGGCTGAACCCAATCGTCGTGCACGGTGGCGGACCGCAGATCAACCGGATGCTTGATAAGCTGGCGGTCAAGGCCGAATTCCGCGAGGGCTTGCGGGTTACCGATCAGGAAACCATGGACGTGGTCGAGATGGTGCTCGCCGGATCGATCAACAAGGCGATCGTCGCCTCGATCCAGCAGGCCGGCGGCCGGGCGGTCGGCATTTCGGGGAAAGACGGCAACCTGATGATCGCCGAACGCCTGACCAAGAAGAAAACCGATCCGGCCACCGGCAAAGTTACCGAGATCGACTTCGGCTTCGTTGGCGAACCGGTGCGCGTCAATACCGAAATTCTCGAAACCATCATGAAGAGCGACGCCATTCCGGTGATCGCCCCGGTCGGCGTGGGCTGGGAGGGCGAGACCTTCAACGTCAACGCCGACACGGCGGCGGGCGCCATCGCCACGGCGACCCAGGCCAAGCGCCTGCTGCTTTTGACGGACGTGGCGGGCGTCCTCGACGCATCCAAGAATTTGATCAGTGAACTGAAGGTCGGCGACTTGGCCGGTCTGATCGCCAACGGCACCATCACCGGCGGCATGATTCCCAAGGTCGAGAGCGCCGCGGCGGTGGTCGAATCGGGTGTCGAGGGCGTCATCATTCTCGATGGCCGCGTGCCGCATTCGGTGCTGCTCGAATTGCTCACCCCCCATGGTGTGGGCACGCGCATCTCGCGGACCGGCGTATGAGGGGTTTCGGCCATATCGACACCTGGGTATTCGATCTCGACAACACGCTCTATCCGGCGTCGTGCCGGCTGTTCGACCAGATCGATGTCAAGATGGGAAACTTCGTTGCCAAGCTTCTGAATGTTGAATACGAGGAAGCCAAGCGCCGCCAGAAGGAGATGTTCTACAAATACGGTACAACGCTCCGTGGGCTGATGACCGAGCACGGCATCACGCCGGATGATTTTCTCGATTACGTCCATGACATCGACCATTCACCGGTGCCGCCCAATCTTGCTCTGGACCGGGCGCTGCATGGGCTGCCCGGCCGCAAATTGATCTTCACAAATGGCACTGTGGCACATGCGGAAAAGGTACTGGCGCGCATCGGCATCACCCATCATTTCGGCGATATCTTTGACATCGTCCATGCGGACTTCATTCCGAAGCCCGAGATGGAACCCTACCGCAAGTTCGTCGCGCAGACGGGTATCGTGCCCGAGACCTCCGCCATGTTCGAGGACATCGCCCGCAACCTCGAGGCGCCGCACGCGCTCGGCATGACGACCGTACTCGTGGTGAGCCCCGGCAACCACGACGCCGAACACCTGAACCGCACCACCGGCGGCATGGCGCAAGAACACATCCACCACATCACCGATGATCTGGCGGGAT
>JANPCA010000376.1:0-4785 GCA_031430715.1 Hyphomicrobiales bacterium
TGTTGCCCAGTCGCCCTTCAAGCGCGGCAAGATCGTCGATTTCGCCGCCCGCGCCCCGGAAGGCTCGATCATCATCAACACCAAGCAGAACCGCCTCTACCTCGTCCTCGGCAACGGCAAGGCCGCGATGTACCGCGTCGCCACCGCCAAGAAGGGCTTCGAATGGCGCGGCACGCACAGGGTTTCCTCAAAGGTGAAGTGGCCCGACTGGCGTCCGCCGACGGAAATGCGCAAACGCCGCCCGGAACTGCCGGAATTCATGGCCGGCGGCCCCGATAATCCGCTGGGTGCCCGCGCCATCTATCTCGGCTCCTCGATCTATCGCATCCACGGCACCAACGAGCCGCAGTCCATCGGCAAGGCCGCCTCGTCCGGCTGCATCCGCATGCTGAACGCCGATGTCACTTTTCTCTACAGCCTGGTGAAACGCGGCGCCACCGTCACCGTGCTCTGAACCCCTTTCTCCCCCCGGCCCTGCAAGAACTCCGCCCCCAACCGGGGGCGGTTTTTTTGGTTCCGCACCCGGAAAGGTCAGTAGCTTCTCATCTCGTGGCGCAACCTCCGTGCGGCGTCGATGACGGTTGCGATGTTTCCATAAGTCCCCGCGTTCACCATCATGTCGCGGGCCAGCGTCAGGGCGCGGGCTTCGCATGTGGCGCGGCGGTCCTTGTCCTCGATCCATTCGAAGTCGATGTTGTGGGCGAGACCCAGGATGCGGCGGATCATCTTGGCGGCGGCGAAGCCGACAACGTCCGTCCACAGACGATCCATGTAAGCCTGGCGCTCGAACTCCAGGCGGGCTTCGCCATCGGTACCGGTGAAGAGCGAGATGGGATAGGCATCGCCGGTGGCATTTGAGCGCCACAGGACGAGGAATTTTTCGCGAAACTCAGTCCAGATGGCGGCGGTCGTGGACAGCACGCGCTCGCGATAGGCGTCGCGGTCGCCGGGCGATTCCTCGTGGCCGTCATGGGAGAAATAGTTGAGCAGGAAATTGGCGATGACCGCGCCAACATCGAAGCCCATCGGCCCCATGAAGGCGAATTCCGGATCGATGATGCGGGTATCGTCCGGCGTCAGCATGACGGACCCGGTATGCAGATCGCCATGCAGCATGGCCTCGGCGCTGACCAAGAATTTGAGTTTCAGCCGCGACACGGCAACCTTGAGATCGCCGTCCTCGCGCCAGCGTTTCGCGTAAGGATCAAGCTGCGGCGAAGTCCAGCGGTTCAAATCCGCGATCCTATAGGGATCGGTGAAGATCAGGTCCTCGGTGATCTTGCACAGCGCGCTATTGCCCGCGAAGTCGGCGATCAACGCTTTCTTCTTGTCCGCCGTCAGTGCCAGGTCGGAGGAGAAGTAGAGGGTGCGCGCCATGAAGGTCGAGATATCGCCGGCGAATTTCGGATAGACCGTGGCGGCAATCATGCCACGGCGCATGATGATGTGCGGTTCGAGCAATTCCATCACGATCAATGCAAGGATTTCGTCATAATGGAGGATGGCGGGAACCAGCCTGCCGGTGAGGCGGGCCTGTTCGCTTAGCGCCATGTGCTCGTAGTGGGCGCGCGACAAGGGCAGCGGCCAGCTTTCACCGACGAGACGCACATAGGGCAGCGCCTGCTTCACCGCCACGCCGCCCGCTGGCCCCTTGACGATGAAGACGAGATTGAGATTGCCGTCGCCCACCTCGGCGATGCTCCAGTTTTCCGGCGCGCCGCCCAAGATGACGCGCAGGTGTTCAAATCGCGCCAGATAGTGCCTGAGCGTTATGGGCGACTGCGGCGCATAGCCTTGGCGGGTTTCGAGTGTTGCGGACATGGGATGCACTTCGCTGATGGTTGCTCCATCCCATGAGGACCGAAAGCGTCAGGATTTGCAAGATGCCGTGTTGACATTTTATGCAATTCGCAATCGCAACAACGATGATGCTTTGCAGCATCGCAATTTGTCATACAAACCCACTGGACAAACTCCGTGCGCTGATGGATGGTCGGCGCACTGGCAGACTCGCAAAAAATGATACCCGGCCGTCATCTGGCGGATACGGGGCGCAAGCGAAGCCGCCACAAGAAAACATAAGCTGGTGGAGGACCCAAACAATGCTGAACGATCTGATCAAGGAAGCCGCAACCCGCCGTGACGTGTTCAAGAAGCTGGGCGTGACGGCGCTGGGCGCTGCCCTTCTCGCCGATGCCGGGTTCGATCCCGCCATGGCGCAGGCACTCGCTCCGGCGGGAAAGCCGATGAAGGCCGCCTTCTCCAACGCCGGCCTTCAGGCCTCATGGTGCGCCCAGGGCAAGCAGGCGGCGGAAGCCTGGGGCAAGGTCATGAATGTCGAGATCACCTGGTTCGACGGCGAACTCTCGGCGACCAAGCAGCGCGCCTCGATCGACAACATGGCATCCCAGAAGTGGGACTTCGTGGCGATCCAGACCTTCGGCATCGGCACGCTGACCGACCCGATCAAGAAGATGATCGACGGCGGAACTCCCGTCATCGCCATGGACACGCTGGTGGCTCCTCCCGGAACGGTGCCGATCCACACTTTCATCGCGCCCGACAACATCATGATGGGCTCGGTGGTCAGCGCCCAGCTGATTGCCGCTATCGGCGGGGCCGGCAACGTGGTGATGACCCAAGGTGCACTCGGCCACTCGGGCGCCCAGGGCCGCGCCAAGGGCTTCCATCAGGTGATCGACGGCAACGCCAACATCAAGCTGCTCGACGAACAGCCCGCCGACTGGGATGTGACCAAGGTGGCCCGCATCTGGGAGTCGCTGCTGACGCAATATCCGGACATCAAGGGTGCCTTCTTCCATAACGACGACATGGCAATCGCGGCGCATAACGTCATGAAAGCCAAAAACCGCACCGACATCCTGATCGCCGGTGTCGACGCCATGCCGCCCGCCGTCAACGCTGTGCTTGAAGGCATGATGGTGGCAACGGTGCGCAATCCGTCCTGCCGCATCCACGGCTGGTCGGTGGCGGCGGGTGTGGCGGCGGTCCAGGGCGGCGAAATGGCCGGCAAGGACATTCCGGACTTCATCCTCGCCGATGGCCCGGTGATCACCAAGGAAACCGCGGCGGGCCATCTCTGGCTGCAGAAGAACTTCCTGATCTGATCTCCTTCTCATGACGGAACCGAACACCGAAACCGGCAGGGGCGCTCACACGCCCCTGCTTGAGCTTGTCGGCGTGTCCAAGCATTTCGGCGGTGTGCTGGCGTTGAAGGACGTGAGCTTCACGCTGGAACCCGGCGAAATCCACGGGCTGGTCGGCGAGAACGGGGCTGGCAAGTCGACGCTGATGAAGATCATCGCCGGGGTCCATCACGAATTCGACGGCGTCATGAAGATCAAGGGCCAGCAAGTGCACCTGCGCTCGGCGCGCGATGCGCTGACCAGTTCCATCGGCATGGTGCATCAGGAATTGTCCGTCATCCCCGATCTCAGCGTGGCGGAAAACGTGTTTCTCGGCAATCAGCCGCTGACGGCGGCGGGCACCGTCGATTGGGGCCGCATGAACCGCGAGGCGAAAGCCTTGATCAAGAGTTTGGGCCTCGATATCGATCCCAAGACCGTCATGGGATCGCTGCCGGTGGGCCTGCAGCAACTCGTCGAATTGTCGCGCGTACTGTTCTCGGGCGCCCAGATCATCATCCTCGACGAGCCGACCTCGGCGCTGTCGCCACCGGAAGTGAAACAGCTTTTCGACGTGTTGAAGCGTCTGCGCGCCGAGGGCCGCGCCATCGTCTTCATCTCGCATTTCCTCGACGACGTGCTGGAGATTTCCGACCGCATCACGGTGTTCCGTAACGGCCACAAGGTGGTGACGGAAGAGACCACGAAGCTCACCAAAGACAAGGTCATCGCCCATATGATCGGGCGCGGCTCGGTCGGCATGCACATGGGCGAGAACGCCGATCTGAAGGGCGATGATACGAAGCCCATCGTCATGTCGGTGGAAGGGGTGAGCGACGGGCGGTCTCTTCGCGATTTCTCGATCGATCTGAGGGCTGGTGAGATCACCGGCGTCTATGGCTTCATGGGCTCGGGCCAGATCGAACTGGCCCGCGCCTTGTTCGGCAAGCTGCCGCTCAACAAGGGCACGCTGAAGATCGACGGCAAGCTGGTCAATTTCCGCTCGACCGCCGCGGCGCGGAAAGCCGGCATCGCCTTCCTGCCGGAAAACCGGCGCATGATGCTGTTCCGCTCGGAGCCTGTCTTCAAGAACGTGTCGATTGCCATTCTCGACCGTATCCACAGGATGCTGCTGAAGCCCGCGCGCGAAAAATCCATCACTGAAGCTCATATCAAGGATCTGCAGATCAGGCCGCCCAAGCCCTCGATCCCGCTTGGCTCGCTGTCGGGCGGCAATCAGCAGAAAGTGGCGCTGGCCAAATGGCTGACCCACATGCCGAAGGTGCTGATCCTGGCCGAGCCGACGCGCGGCATGGACGTGGGCGCCAAGGAAGACGTGATCCGCATCGTCAAGTCCTTGCGCGACAAGGGTGTGGCGATTCTGGTGCTGTCGACCGAGCCCGAAACCATCCTGACCCTTGCCGACCGTGTCACGGTCATGAAAAAAGGAACCGTGGCGCGCCAGTTCGCCCATGGCCGGATCGAGAAGTCCGACCTGCTGGCCGCCGCCTGATGCAGACCTTCAAGGGGAATTGAGTGATGCCGACGAGTGAAGCCGTGGCGCCGAAGCGTTTCAACATCAAGCGTTTCCTGGCCGACCAGTTGCGCAATATCGCTCCCGTCTTCACGCTCTTCGCAC
>JANPCA010000377.1:0-16911 GCA_031430715.1 Hyphomicrobiales bacterium
CGGTGGGCAAGCTCGCCTACACGCAGATGCTGAACTCGCGCGGCGGCATCGAATGCGATCTGACGGTGGCGCGGCTGGCGCAAGAGCATTTCTATATCGTCACCGGCACCGGTTTCCGCACCCATGATTTTTCCTGGATCGCCGATCATCTCAAACCGGGTCTCGATGTTTCGTTGACCGATGTCACGGAGCAATGGGGCACTTTGTCGCTGATGGGCCCGGCATCGCGCGCTATTTTGGCAGGGGTTACCGGCGCCGACGTGAGCAATGCGGTGTTCCCCTTCGGCCATGTGCGGGAGATCGGGGTTGCTGGTCATATGATCCGTGCACTGAGGGTCACCTATGTGGGTGAATTGGGCTGGGAGCTGCACCTACCGATTGCTGCCATCGGCAATGTCTTCGACATGCTGATGAAAGCTGGAGAACCCTTGGGCCTGGTGCTTGCCGGCTATCGCGCCATCGAATCGCTGCGTCTCGAAAAGGGCTACCGGGCCTGGGGATCCGACATCACACCCAACGATTCGCCATTTCACGCGAGCCTCGGCTGGGCGGTGAAGCTCAAGTCCAACTTGGATTTCATCGGCCGCGCGGCCTGCGAGAAGATCGCCGCCGAACCTCTGGCGAAAATGCTGGCGGGCTTCACGGCGGAACGTGACGATGTCGTGCTGGTGGGCCGCGAGACGATCCTGCGCAATGGCGCATTCGCCGGATACCTGGCCAGCGGCGGCCATGGCTACACCATCGGCAAACCCATCGGCTTTGGCTATATCCGCCATGCCGATGGCGTCACCGAGGGCTATGTCCGAGAGGGCCGTTACGAACTCGTAGTCGCCAAGGAGATCGTGAAAGCAAAGATCCATCTCGAACCGATGTATGATCCCGCCAGCGCGCGGGTGAAGTCATGAGCTTCAGAGCCGACCGCCACGTCCATATCCTGATCATCGGTGGCGGTGCGATTGGCACTTCGCTCGCCTATCACTTGGGCCGCGGCGGCGCCAGCGATGTGCTGCTCGTCGAGAAGGCGCAACTCACCCATGGCTGCACCTGGCATGCGGCGGGCCTCGTCGGGCAATTGCGGGCTAAGAAGAACCTCACCCGCCTGATGCAGAATTCGGTGGCCGTCTTCGACCGTCTCGAGGCTGAGACCGGACAGGCGATTTCCTGGAAGAAGGTCGGCTCGCTGCGCCTTGCGGGAAGCGAAGCGCGCTGGAGCGAAATCCGCCGCTCGATGGGGCAGGCCAAGAGCTTCGGCGTCGAATGCCACGCCCTTTCCGCGCAAGAGGCAGGCAAGCATTTTCCCTTTATCACCACCGATGGCATCGAAGGTGCGGCCTTCATTCCGGGCGACGGCTATGTCGATCCCTATTCGCTCACCATGGCCTATGCCAAGGCTGCGCGGATGAATGGCGCGAAGATCGAAGAGGGTATCTGCGTCGAGGAGATCGTCCATGAGGGCGGGCGCGTTGCGGGCGTCATCACCAATGGCGGCACGATCGCCTGCGATATCCTGGTGAACTGTGCCGGGCTGTGGGCCAAGCGAGTCGGCCGCATGTCGGGATTGGAGCTTGCCGCCGGCATCGTCGAGCATCAGTATTTCATGACCGAGAAGAAGCTCTCGTTTGATGCTGGCCTCACCACGCTGCGCGATCCCGACAATAATTTCTATCTGAAGCCCGATACCGGCTCTTTCGCGATTGGTGGCTGGGAGGATGGCTCGAAAGGCTTCCATCGCGGGATGCCACCGCTTTCGTTCGGACGCGAATTGCTGGAGCCCAATCTGGAGCGGCTCGAACGCTTCGCACTTCCCGCTGCAACAAGGTTGCCGGTGCTGAACGAGATCGGCATTCAGACGGTGATCAACGGTCCCATCCCGGTCTCGGCCGATGGCGAACCGATCATGGGGTTAGCTCCCGGGTTCGAAAATTTATTCGTCGCTTGTGGCTTCACGGCGGGCATCGCCGCTTCGGGCGGTGCTGGCCTCGCCATGTCGAACCTCATCCTGCACGGCGATGCCGGCATGGACCTGTGGCCCTTCGACGTGCGCCGGTTCTCCGCCGTGCAGGCGCAAGACCGTTATCTCGAGGAACGCGCCATCGAAGCCTATGCATCCTATTACAAGGTCCACTGGCCGGCCGAAGAGATTGAGGCGGGCCGGGGGTTGCGCATGTCGCCGCTGCATACGCGCCTGAAGAAAGCCGGAGCGGTGTTCGGCACGAAGATGGGCTGGGAGCGTCCCAACTGGTTTGCCCAGCCGGGTGCGGATCGCGGCGAATACCCGTCCTTTGAATCCAAGCCGAGTTGGTTTGAGGCCATCGCCGCCGAACATCGCGCCATCCGCGAACGTGTGGCGGTCATCGACCAGACCTCGTTTGCCAAGTTCGAGATTGCTGGCAAAGGGGCGGAGGTGGCCATGCAGCGAATCGCCGCCAATGATCTTTCAGGACCATCGGCCAAGGCCATCTATACGCAGCTTTGCAATGAGCGGGGCGGCATCGAGGCCGACGTGACGCTCATTCATGATGCGCCGGATCATTTCTATCTGGTCACCGGTGCTGGCTTTGGCGTGCGCGATTCAGGCTGGGTTGCGAAGCATCTGCCGGACAGCGTCACGATCCGCGACGTCACCAACAGCTTTGCCGTGCTCAATGTCTGCGGACCAAAATCCCGCGGCGTTCTTCAAGGGCTGTCAGACACCGATCTGTCCAATGCGGCCTTTCCTTTCCTGTCGGCGCGCTGGATCGATCTGGTCTATGCCACCGTTCTGGCGGTCCGCATCGGCTATGTCGGGGAACTTGGCTACGAACTCTACGTTCCGCAGGAATTTGCAGGGCGCATTTATGATTTCATCACAGGCGAAGGCAAGGCCCACGGCATCGCCGATGCCGGCTATCGCGCAGTCGATAGCTGCCGCTTGGAGAAAGGTTACCTTTATTGGTCGGGCGATATCACGCCCGACCACAACCCCTATGAGGCGGGCCTCGGTTTCTGTGTGGCGCTCGACAAAGGCGATTTCATTGGCCGTGACGCCCTGGCGCGGATCAAGGCCGAAGGCGTTGCGCGCCAGCTCTGCTCCTTCACCATCGAGGGCTTCGCGCCCTTGCATGGGGGCGAGGCCATCTTGCTTGACGGCCGCGTGGTGGGATCGACCAGCAGCGTTGGCTTTGGCCACACCCTCGGCAAGACCATCGCCTTCGGCTATCTTGCCCTTGATGATGCCGGCGGTACCGCGTTCGAGATCGAGGCCTTTGGTATGACTTACAAAGCAACACGCGGACCGCGCTGCCTCTATGATGCGAAAATGGAGAGACTGAAGTCATGAGCGTGGACGGGCGCGGAATCGAGCAGGCCCGCGAAGCACTGCGGCACATCAAGATGTTCTGGCACCATGACGAAAGCGAGATCGAGATCGTGCGCCTGGGCGGCCTCACCAATCTGGTGTTCCGTGTCGACCATGGCGGCGAACAATATGTCCTGCGCTTGGCAGGCAAGGGCACGGAAGAATATATCGACCGCGGCAACGAAGCCCAGGCGGCGCGCGAAGCGGCGAAGGCCGGTGTAAGCCCCGATGTGTTGCACGTGGATGTGGCATCGGGCGTGATGGTGACGCGGCTCGTGGACCACTGCGCCACCATGTCGCCGGAAAAATTCAAGTCGATCGCCGGCGCGCCGAAACGGGCGGGCGAGGTCTTCCGCAAGCTGCACACCTCCGGTGCCAGGTTCAATTTCCGTTTCGAACTCTTCGCTATGGTCGACGGATATTTGAAGGTCTTGGCCACCAAGGACATTGATCTGCCGCCTGGTTACCAGGAGGTGGTAAAGGAAGCAGGGGTGGTGCGCGCGGCACTTGACGCCCATCCATTGCCGCTGGCGGCCTGCCATTGCGATCCGCTGTGCGAGAATTTCCTCGATACGGGCAAGCGCATGTGGCTGGTCGACTGGGAATATTCCGGCATGAACGATCCCATGTGGGACCTGGGCGATCTCTCCGTCGAGGGTCAGTTCTCAGCCACGCAGGAAGAGGAAATGATCCGCGCTTATTTTGGCGGCGAACCATCGGCCTCGGACTTGGGCCGTATTGTCATCTACAAGGCCATGTGCGATTTGTTGTGGACGCTGTGGGGATTGATCCAGCATGCCAACAAGAATCCGGTTGATGACTTCTGGGCCTATTCGGTGAATCGATTCGAACGCTGCAAGGCACTGATGGCGGCAGCGGATTTCGCGCGCCATGTGGCCGCCGTGGCCAGGGGCTGATTGGGGAGTGAGCGATGAACGCTGAAGACTGCGCAGCCCTCGACCGCGCCGACCCGATGGCCCACATGCGCGCCCGTTTCTTCATTCCGCAAGGTGTGATCTACCTCGATGGCAATTCGCTCGGAATGCTGCCCACCCACGTGCCGCAACGGGTTCTCGATGTGGCGCAGAAACAATGGGGCGAAACGCTGATCAAGTCGTGGAACGAGCATGGCTGGTTTCATTTGCCCCAGAAGATCGGTGATCGCATCGCCCGGCTGATCGGCGCGGGCCCTGGCAGCGTCATCGCGTGCGATACCATCTCGGTCAACCTGTTCAAGCTGCTGGGCGCGGCGGCGAAGCTCAATCCGTCACGCCGCGTGATCCTCTCGGACAGCGGCAATTTCCCCTCCGATCTCTACGTGGCGCAGGGCTTCCGCGACTTGCTCGATGACAGCTATATCCTGAAGGTCGTCGAACCCGAGGATGTGATGGACTCAATCGACGAGACCGTCGCTTTCATCATGATCACAGAGGTCGACTACCGCACCTCGCGCCTGCATGACATGAAGACGGTGACGGCAAAGGCCCATTCCAAGGGCGCGCTGACCATCTGGGATCTGGCGCATTCGGCGGGTGCAACGCCCGTCGATCTGACCGCCGGCAATGCTGATTTCGCGCTGGGCTGCACGTACAAATATTTGAATGGCGGACCGGGCGCGCCGGCTTTCCTTTATGTGCGCCCCGATCTGCAGGACAAGGTGCGGCCGGCGCTGTCAGGCTGGTGGGGCCACGCCACGCCCTTCGCCTTCGACCTCGAATACCGGCCCGCTCCCGGCATCATCCGCAACCAATGCGGAACGCAGCCGATGCTGTCGATGGCGGCGCTCGATGCGGCACTCGATGTCTGGGACGATGTGGATATGCAGATATTGCGCAAGAAGTCATTGGGTCTCTGCCGGACTTTTATTGACCTGATCGAGCAGCGCTGCGCCAGACATGGCGTGACGGTCGCGGGTCCTCGTGATTTGGCTACACGCGGCTCGCATGTGTCGATCCATCACCCGCAAGGTTATGCCGTCATGCAGGCGCTGATCGCCAGCAATGTGATCGGCGACTTCCGCGCCCCGGACATGATGCGCTTCGGTTTTACGCCGCTCTACACGAGCTTTGTCGATGTGTGGAATGCCGTCGATATTCTCGCCCGCATTCTCGATCGAAAGGAATGGGACCAGCCGCGGTTTCTGGCGAAGAAGGCCGTCACATGATCATCGACATCTCGCAACCCTTGGGTCCCGGCATGGCGTTCTTTCCCGGCGATGCGGCCTATGAGGAAAGCTGGACCTTCCGCATCGGCCCCGCCTGTCCGGTGAATGTCTCGCGCGCCGCCTTCTCCGTCCATTGCGGAACCCATGCCGATGCGCCGCTGCACTACGATGCGCAGGGTGACGCGGCTGGCGCCATGGCGCTCGATCCCTTCCTCGGACCCTGCCGTGTGATCGATGGGCGCGGCGACGGGCTGTTGTGTGAACCCGATCTCATCGCGGCACAGCTTGAAGGCGCCCCGCCGCGCATTCTGCTGCGGCTTGCTGATTCCACCGACCCGATAATCTGGCCTGCCGGTTTCCGTGCGCTGGCACCCGAAACCGTCGAATTCCTCGCATCGCGCGGTGTCCTGCTCGTCGGCATCGACACGCCATCGGTCGATCCGGAAACGTCCAAGAAACTGCCATCGCACATGGCCGCGCGGCATGCCAACATGCGCATCCTCGAAAACCTCGTGCTGGCCCATGTGGCGCCCGGCGACTACGAACTGATCGCGCTCCCGTTGCGCTTTGAGAATCTCGACGCCTCGCCGGTCAGGGCGGTGTTGAGGCGGGAATAGTTTCACCCCAATGCGCCGTCATGCCAGCGCAGGCTGGCATCCCGCTATTTCTGCCGGCGCAAAGAAAGCTGGACCCCGGCTTTCGCTGGGGTGACGGATGTTGGGTAGGGTGGTTGAGCACAAGTGAACGATGCTTCAGCTCTCATACCCGTAGTCACGCCGCGCCGCTTCGGGGGACACCAACTCCGCTGCGATGTCCGCATCCAGCAGATCGGGGCTACGGAGCCTGGGATTTCCAAAGCCGCCGCCGCCCGGCAGTTCCACGACAAGGCTGTCACCCGCCGGGATGACGTGGATGCCCTTGTCGGGAAGGGCGGCGCCTGAACCTTTTCTCGCGACGCCTTTGCAACCGGGCAAGCCGCCGTCGCGGCCTTGCGCGGGATTGTGAATGCGGTCGAAGGTCGCCGCCGAAATCGCGAAGGGCGCATCTTCGCGGTTGGCGATCTCGATCCGCTGCGAGGCGCCGCCGCGCCATTCTCCCGCACCGCCTGAGTCGGGGAGATATTGCTTGTGTTTGAAATAGAGCGGGCATTGGGCCTCGGTGACTTCGACCGGAATGGTGCCGACGCCGGAGGGAAACGCCGTGGTCGCCAGACCATCCTTCCCGGGCCTGCCGCCGATGCCGCCCAGCCCCATGTTGATGACCGCGAAATTCTTAGTCTTCGCGGTCTGCTCCTGTGGAACCCGTCCGTGGGCGGAGTAAAGGCTCAAGATCCAGATCGATCCGGCACTCTCGGCTTGCACCGTTCCGGGGAGCGCCTGGGCCAGGCAGCCGAACACGCAATCGGCCAGCATCTGGCCGATGACATGGCGCGCCGTCACCGGCGAGGGCCGGATCGGATCGACGCAGGTGCCGGGCTCGGTGATGAGATCGAAGCACGAGAGCGAACCGATGTTGTTCGGTACATGCGGGGCGATCACCGCTTTTAGTCCGAACACGGAGTAAGCATGCGAATAGGTGCGTGGGCTGTTGATGCCATAGAGGGAGGCGGGTGATGACCCCGAGAAATCGATGGTGATCTTGCCCTTGGCGATCGTCAGTTTCGACCTGATGACGATCGGCCGCTCGTAACCGTCAAGCGGCATGTCATAGGACCATTGGCCCTCGGGCAATGCCTTGATCGCCTCGCGCGCACCCTTCTCGGACTGCGTGAGGATGTGCCTGGCAAGCCCATCGAGCGAGGCGAGTTTGAACTCCGTCATCATGCCGATGAGGCGCCGGGCACCCGTGTCGTTGGCGCTTATCAGCGACAGAAGATCGCCGCGCACTTCGACCGGATTGCGCGAATTGGCGAGGATGACGGAGAGCAGTTCCTCGTTGATCCTGCCCTGCTTGCGCAACATGAGATGCGGAATGAGGGTTCCCTCCTCGAACGAGGAATTGGCCTTGGCCGACATGCCCACGCCGCCGACGTCGATGACATGGCAGGTCGAGGCGAAGAAGGCGGCCAGGGTCTTGCCAAGGAACACCGGTGTCATCACCACATAATCGAACAGGTGCCCGGTGCCGAGCCATGGGTCGTTGGTGACATAAACATCGCCGGGCTTCATGCTTGCCTGCGGGTAGAGCTTGAAGAAATGGGCCACCGCCGTCGCCATGGTGTTGACGTGGCCCGGCGTGCCGGTCATCGCCTGGGCGATCATGCGGCCTTGCGTGTCATAGACCCCGGCCGAGAGATCGCCGGCCTCGCGCGTGATGGTGCCAAACGCCGTGCGCAGCAGCGACTGCGCCTGCTCCTCGACGACGGCGATCAACCGGTTCCACATGACTTGGGTGCGGATGGCGGCGAGTGCGTGGCTGCTCATCGCGTGCGCTCCAGAATGATGTAGCCAAGGCTGTTGATCGATGCTTTGAAGTTAGCGCCGACGATGGTCGAGGTTTCGTCCTCGGCGATGATGGCGGGGCCCTTGATGGTGCTGCCCGGCTTCATGTCGAAGCGCCAATAGACTGGGGCCGAAACTTGTCTGCCGAGCGCCGGGTCATAAATGACGCGCTTCGAGCGTGGGCGGGGCGCGGGCCTTCTGGCGGCCTTTGCGGCGCGTTTCGGCTTCACGGCCGGCGAAGAAACGGTGACCGACCAGGTGATGGCTTCCGCCTCCTGGTTGGGAATGCGCAAGCCATAGACCTGCTCGTAGAGGCGCTCGAATGCGGCCTTCAACTTGGCGCCGTCCCTGGCCGAAAGGGCGCGGGCCGGAACGCCGACGCGGATTTCATGGCCCTGTCCCACATAGCGGCAATCGGCGATGATCTGCAAATTGAGTCTGGCGCGGCCGAGGGCGGGTTCCACCACCGACTTGGCGTCCGCCGTCATCTGTCCAATGAGGCCGTTCACCCTCGCCGCATCGAAGTTCTCGAGCGAGATCGCCGCACTCTTGGTAATTTCATAGGCAACCGGCGCCCGGAGGAATCCGATGGCCGAACCGACACCAGCACCCAACGGCACGATGATCGACGTGACGCCGACTTTCTCCGCCAGGCTGCAGGCATGCAAGGGTGCGCCGCCGCCAAAGGCGATCATGGTG
Source organism: Hyphomicrobiales bacterium (assembly GCA_031430715.1). Classification (GTDB taxonomy): domain Bacteria; phylum Pseudomonadota; class Alphaproteobacteria; order Rhizobiales; family Aestuariivirgaceae; genus Aestuariivirga. The sequence continues at coordinate 8,642 of JANPCA010000377.1, forward strand.
CATTGGGCGATGTCGCGGCCGCGCTCGATGGCATGGACGCGCGCCGCGTTGGCCATGTTCTCCTCGACGATTTCGGTGACGCCGGCCGCCGGCAAGAATTCCCCGAGGCCCAGTCTGTCGCCGATCCACTTCTGCAGCGCCAATTTGGCACCCGCTTCATCGAGCTTGATCTTGCCGCCTGCAAAGTAAGTAGGGTCGATCTTGCCTAGGACCAGATTGGCATCGGTCACGGCGGGTTCGGTTCCACCGCGGCCATAGCACACCGGCCCCGGCGTCGACCCCGCACTGTCGGGTCCGACCGTGATGCGCGAGAGCTTGTCGACGCGGGCGATCGAACCGCCGCCGGCCCCGATCTCGACCATCTCGATCACCGGAATGCGCACCGGGATGCCGGAGCCCTTCATGTCGCGGTAGGCCCTCGCGATCTCGAACTTGCGGGCCCGCTCCGGTTCGCCATTGCTGAGCAAGCAGATCTTGGCCGTGGTGCCGCCCATGTCGAAAGAGAGAACCTCCGGCAAGGCGCATTCAGCGGCGATCTGGCTGGCCAGGATGGCGCCGCCCGCCGGCCCCGATTCGACCAGGCGGATGGGGAACTGCGCCGCGGTTTCGAGCGTCGTCAGCCCGCCGCCCGACATCATCAGGAACAGCGGTGCCGAAAACCGCATCTCCTTCATTTGATCGCGCAGGCGGTAGAGATAGCTGGCCATCAGCGGCCGCACATAGGCATTGGCAATGGTGGTGGAGAAGCGCTCGTATTCGCGGATTTCGGGCGCCACTTCGCTTGAGATGCACATGGTCACGTCATCGGGCAGCAGCTTCGTCAGAATGCCGCGGACCCGCCGTTCATGGTCATCATGGGCATAGGCATGCAGCAAGCCGACCGCCACCGCCTTGATGTCCTCTTCGATCAGTTTCCGCGCCAATCCTTCGAGCGCTGACGTGTCCAAGGGCACCAGGACATCGCCATCCGCCGACAAGCGCTCGCGCACCGTGAAGCGCAAGGTGCGCGGCACCAGCGGTACCGGCCGGTCGATCATCAGGTCATAATGATCGAAGCGCTTTTCATAACCTTGCTCGATGATGTCGCGGAAGCCTTCGGTGGTGATGAAGGCGGTTTTCGCGCCCTTGCGTTCGATCAGCGCATTTGTGGCCAGCGTCGTGCCGTGGATGAAGACGCCGACATCCTGCGGTTCAAGCCCCGATTCGCCCATCACCAGACGGATGCCTTCGATGACGCCGAGTTCCGGCGCGTGGGTGGTGGTGAGCACCTTGCCGCTCCAGCGCTTGAGGCCGGCTTCCAGCACGATGTCGGTGAAGGTGCCGCCGATATCGGCGGCGAGTTTTGCGGATTTGGCCATGCGCGGTTTATGGCGCGGCGCCGCGGATTTGCAAACCTCTTTCGCAAGCGGAAGGTTCAGCTGTTGTTGCGGAACCCGCGCAATGGCACTATCCCATCGGGGGGAGGGCGGAACAAGGCGATATGACAAAAGTCACTATTCAGGATGTGGCGCGCGTGGCGGGGGTGAGTGTGGCCACCGTCGACCGGGTGCTGAACCGGCGCCCGGGGGTGCGCGGCATCACCGTCACCAAGGTCGAGGGCGCCATCCGCGATCTCAACTACCAGCCCGACCGCATTGCCGCGCGCCTGGCCCGCTCGCGCGAATACCGCTTCTGTTTCGTGCTGCCCGACCGCAGCGGCGACTTCTGGGAGCGCATCAACGAGGAAGTCCGCACCGTGGCCGAGCGCATGGCGGGCGAGCGCGTTGCCATCACCATCAAGCGGGTCGACGTTTTCGACGGCGAGTTGCTGGCGGCGACACTGGATTCGATTGGCGATGTTCATGATGGCGTGGCCGTCGCGGCACTTGATCACCCGGCGGTGCGCGAAGCCATCAATGCCCTGGCGGCGCGCGGTGTCACCGTCGTCACCTTGGTCTCCGACGTGCCGGGATCGAAGCGCGTGCATTACGCCGGCATCGACAATTCCTCCGCCGGACGCACGGCGGCAAGCCTGATGGGCCGCTTCTTGCGCGGGCTGTCGGGCAAGGTCGGCCTGATCGCCGGTTCCCTGGCGCTCCGCGATCATATCGAGCGCCAGTTCGGCTTCGAGCAGGTCATCACCCACGAATACCCCAATCTCATGCTGCTGCCGGTGCGCGAATCCCGCGATGACTGGCGCAAGCTTGAGGACATGAGCACACAGCTCCTGTCGGAACATCCCGATCTCATCGGCATCTATAACGTCGGCGGCGGCACCCGCGGCATCGTCCAGGCCCTTGAGGCTTCGGGCCGCGCCAAGGAGATCGTGTCGATCGCCCATGATTTAAGCGACTCGAATCGCAAGGCCCTCATTCGCGGCACCATCGATGCGGTCATCAACCAGGATCCCGGCCATGAGGTGCGAAGTGCTGTCCGTGTTCTAATCGCCAAGGCCGACAATGTGCCCCTGATCGAATCCCAGGAGCGCATCCGCATCGATATTTTCCTGAGGGACAACCTTCCATAGCTCATGCAGGCCTTACCTACCGCGTTGCTGCCGCATGATGGTATTTTCCGGCTTTACATGATCTGGTGCTTGCCGCAACAATCGTAGCCTGCAACGGTGGGCAAGGGCGCGGGCGGGGAGGCTGCAGGTGACCATCATCAACTGTGACATGGGCGAGGCCTTCGGGCTCTACAAAATGGGCGACGACGCGGGTCTGATGCCCTTGATCGATGCCGCCAACGTGGCCTGTGGTTTTCATGCCTCCGACTTCAATCACATGCGCGCCACCGTGCGATTGGCGAAGGCGCACGGTGTCAAGGTCGGCGCCCATCCGTCGCTGCCCGACCTCCAGGGCTTCGGCCGCCGCGAGATGAAGATCTCGCGCGACGAATTGACAAACTGCATCATCTATCAGGTGGGAGCGCTGAAAGGTTTTCTCGAAGCCGGGGGCATGCCCCTCAACCACATCAAGCCGCACGGCTCGCTCTATGGCATGGCGGCCCGCATGGAAGAGATGGCCCACGCCGTCTGCGATGCGGCCGATGTCTTCAAGGTGCCGCTGATGGGCATGATCAATACCTTCCACGAAACCGTTTACACGGCCCGCGGCCACACGTTCATCGCCGAGTTCTATGCCGATCTCGATTACCGTGACGACGGCTCGCTGATCATCACCCGTGAGCACGAGGCGAAGGACCCGGCCGCCGCCGCCGCGCTGTGTCTCCGTGCCATCCGCGAAGGCAAAGTCAGGGGCGTGGGCGGCAAGGATGTCGCGGTGCGCGCCGACGCCATCTGCGTTCATTCCGATACGCCCAATGCGGTGGCCATCGCCGAAGCGGTGCGCCATGCCGTGAAACCCTATCTCGATGCCGCCTGAATTCTTGACGAGGAACAACATGGCCCAACTGCTGTCGCCCCTTCCCGGTACTTTCTACAGGAGGCCCGCACCCGAACAGCCGAACTATAGGAGCGATGGCGATAGAGTGGCGATCGGCGATGTCATCGGCTTGATCGAGGTGATGAAATCCTTCAACGAAGTGAAGGCGGATGCGGCGGGGAAGATCAGCTTCATCGCCGAGAACGAGGAGCCCGTGATGGCGGGACAGGTTTTGGCAGAGATTGCCTGAACATGACCATCACCAAGCTCCTCATCGCCAACCGCGGCGAGATCGCCGTGCGCATCATCCGTGCTGCGAAGGAGCTGGGAATAAAAACCGTGCAGGTCCACAGCGCGGCGGATACCGAGTCGCTTGCCGTGAAAATGGCGGACGAGGCGGTCAACATCGGTCCGCCCCATGCCGCCAAATCCTATCTCAACATCGCGAACATTCTCGATGCGGCCAAGCAGACGGGTGCCGATGCCGTGCATCCGGGCTATGGCTTCCTTGCCGAGAATGCCGGCTTTGCTGACGCGGTCGAAGCGGCGGGCCTGATCTTCGTCGGACCGAAGGGCGATGCCATCCGCGTGATGGGCGACAAGGTGGCTGCCCGCATTGCGGCGGAGACTGCGGGCGTTCCCGTGGTGCCCGGCTCCGCCGGCCGCATCGATGATCCCGGACAGGCCAGAGCCATTGCCGTGGGCCTCGGCTTTCCGGTGATGATCAAGGCGGCAGCGGGCGGTGGCGGCCGCGGCATTCGCATCGCCCAGGATATCAGTGAATTCGAATCGCTGATGCCGCAGGCCTCAGCCGAAGCCAAGGCGGCTTTCGGAGATGGCGGTCTCTATATCGAGAAGGTGATCGCGCGCGCCCGTCACATCGAGGTTCAGATTCTGGGTGACGGACAACGCGCAATTCATTGTTTTGAGAGGGAATGTTCGCTGCAACGCCGCCGCCAGAAAGTCTGGGAGGAAGCGCCCTCCGCCGTGCTGCCACAAGCCGTGCGCGGCAAACTCTGCGCCTCTGCCGTGGCGCTCGCCGAAGCGGTGAACTATCGCGGTGCCGGCACACTGGAATATCTTTACGACGACCAGACCCATCACTTCTATTTCATCGAGATGAACACCCGCATCCAGGTTGAGCATCCGGTGACCGAGATGATCACTGGCCTCGATCTGGTGCGCGAGATGATCCTGATCTGCGGCGGCGAGCCCTTGCGCTACACGCAAGATCAGGTGCGCATGACGGGCCACGCCATCGAGGTGCGCATCAATGCCGAGGACCCGGCGAAAAACTTCATGCCGGCACCGGGCACGGTCACTTCGCTGCGTGTTCCTGGAGGTCCGGGCACGCGTTTCGATACCATGCTCTATCAGGGCTACCAGGTGCCGCCCTTCTATGATTCATTGCTCGGCAAACTCATCGTCTGGGATGAAACGCGCCAGGCGGCGATCAATCGCATGGCCCGCGCCTTGGATGAGCTTGAGGTCGGCGGCCTGAAGACCACCAAGCCGCTGCACCAATTGCTGGCCGCCGACCCGCAAGTCCGCGCTGGCCAGTTCCACACCCGCTGGCTCGAGCCCTGGCTCGAACAGAACGCCCATAAACTGAGTTCATGAGGGAGACGGCCGATACATGAAGACCCGGTATTCTTATGGAGGAGATGAGCACATCTTTGTCGAATGCGACGAGGCGATGTCGCTCGATGCCTTCTTCAAATCACTGTCAATCACCAGTGCCGTGAAGAAGGCGAAGATCAAGGGCGTCACCGAAATCTGCCCGGCCAACGCCTCCTTCCAGATCAAATTCGATCCGGACGTGATCAAGCCCTCCGACATGCTGAAGGAACTGAAGGCCATCGCCAAGGCCGCCGCCAGGGCCAAGTCGACGATCCGCACACGGATCATCGAGATTCCGGTCCTCTACAACGATCCATGGACGCACGAGACGCTGATGCGCTTCCGTGAGCGTCACCAGGACCCCAAGTCGACGGACATCGAATATACCGCGCGCATCAATCATCTCGACGGCGTCGGCGGCTTCATCAAGGCGCACAGCGGTGCGCCCTGGTTCGTTTCCATGGTGGGTTTCGTGGCGGGTCTGCCGTTTCTCTACCAGATGGTCGACCGCCCACGGCAGATTCAATCGCCGAAGTATTTGCGGCCGCGCACCGACACGCCGAAGCTCACCGTCGGCCACGGCGGCTGCTTTGGCTGCATCTATTCGGTGCGTGGGGCCGGCGGCTATCAGATGTTCGGCATCACGCCCATGCCGATCTATGACCCCAACCAGAAGATCAAATATCTGCAGGACTTCATGTGCCTGTTCAGGCCGGGCGATATCGTCAAGTGGAAGCCCATCGACCGGACGGAGTATGACGCCACTGTCGCCGCCGTCGACAAGGGCAAATTCATGCCGAAAATGAAGGATGTGACCTTCTCGCTTGATGCCTTCAAGGCAGACATGGATGGCTACAACGCCAAGCTGATGGGGGCGCTCAATGGCCATTAATGTCATCAAGCCGGGCCTCTCCACCACCGTGCAGGACTTGGGCCGCCCCGGCTACTATCACATCGGCATTCCGATTTCGGGCGGCATGGACCATCTCGCTCTCACCGCCGCCAATCTTCTGGCCGGCAACAGGGAAGGCGCTGCCGTTCTGGAAGCCGTGTTCATGGGGCCGGAACTCGAATTCACCGGCGACGCCACGGTGGCGGTGACAGGCGCCGAATTGCCGCCAAAGGTCAATGGCGAGCCGCGCGCCACCTGGACGAGCTTCAAAGTGAAGAAGGGCCAGACACTCTCCTTTGATTTCCTCAAGAAAGGTGCCCGCGCCTATATCGCCATCGCGGGGGGCATTGACGTGCCCCTGGTGCTGGGTTCGCGCTCGACCTACACGTTGGGAGCGCTCGGCGGCTTCAAGGGACGCAAGCTGGAGACGGGCGACAAGCTGGCCATCGGCAAGGGCCGCGGCGCCAAGGAAGGCCGCACCGTCCCTGAGAAGCTGCGCCGTATGCCCGGAGCGCCCGCCGAACTCCGCATGATTCCCGGTCTTTATTGGCACCGCGTCACCGAGGAATCGGGCAAGCAATTCCTCGCCGACACCTGGAAGGTGGCGCCAGAGGCCGACCGCATCGGCTACCGCTTCAAGGGCGGCAAGGCGCTGGACTTCGTAGCCCGCGAGCCGCCCTTTGGTGCGGGTTCCGATCCCTCCAACATCGTCGATGCCTGCTACCCCTATGGCTCGATCCAGATTCCGAGCGGCACGGAACCGATCGTCCTGCACCGCGAGGCCGTGTCGGGCGGCGGCTATTTCATGGTGGGTGCGGTGATCTCCGCCGACATGGACCTGATCGGACAGTTGCAGCCCCATACACCCGCCAGGTTCGTCGCGGTGACCATGGCCCAGGCACTGAAAGCGCGGAAGGACCGGGCGAAGCTGATCGAGCGGATCAGGGTGTCGATCTGAAGGCGTGGGGACGGGACTTGCGGAAAGGTCCCTCATCCCCCTTCAGGCCTTGCAGCGCGCCCTCTCTCGATAGTCCTTGGGCGGAACGCCGAACTGCGCCTTGAAGGCGCGGCTGAATTGCGCCTGGTCGCCAAAACCGAAGCGGTAGGCGATCTCGGCCACCGTCTGGCGGCTGGACGGATCGCGTAAGCTCCCGCGGCAGGCCTCCAGCCGCTGGTCACGAATCCAGCTTCCCAAAGTCTGGTTAGTATCGCGGAACAACTCATGCAAATAGCGTGTCGAGATCCCGCAGGCCCGCGCGATTGTCTCCGGGTCCAGCTCGCAATCGCTGATATTCTTGCGGATGAAGCTTTCGATGCGGGTGAGATGCGCCTCCCGCACCGTGGTATTTCCGGTGGTGAGCGTGCGCTCGTCGGCTTTCAGCGCCAACACCAGGAGATCGACCAGCTGCTGGCCGACCGTGGCGCGCGTCTCCGGGCTCATGGCGTCGAAGCGGCCGGGGATCAGGTGCAGCATGTCGGCGAAGAGACCGCCCACACCATCGGTGGCGTTGAACTGCAGGGAACAAAAACGGTCCGGCTGGCGGATGCGCCCGCCCAGCGCCTTGGCCTCGATCTTCAATACCCAGAGATCGGCGGCCTCGGCGTGGCTGAATTCATAGGGCTCGTGGCTGCGTTCCAGGATGAAGCCGCCGGCGTTGCAGCGCACGTCCTTGCCGCATTGCGAGAAAAACACTTCCGAGCGGGCCGGGACCGTGACCAGGAAGTGCTCGTCGCGCTCCGCCTTGAAGTGATGCGGCAGGCGCCGGTACTGCAGCGCCTCCGAGGTCAGCCGCGACAGCGACACGCCGCCAAGCGTCCAAAGCGAGAGATCGCCGGAGAAACTGCCGGGATCGCGGAACTTGAGATCGAGCGGGAAATAGGCCTGGGCAATCGCATCATGCCAATGGCGGCTGCGGTCATGGGCGGGCGTCCGGCTCGTGGTGATCGTGCTCTTCATGGGAAGCTCCCGGCGGATAGCGCCAAGTCTAGCGCCTTCCGTCTGCTGTGCGCCACAGGTCAAATGAGGATTCGCAGATTGCAAAGACGAAAGGTGCCACCGGGCCTAGGGTCTAAACTCCAAGAGCGGGGTCAGCATGAAAACGAAGCTTAATGCCAAGGTCGATCCAATCACCTTGTCCGTCGTCCGCGGCGTGCTGGAAACGACCCAGCGCGAGATGACCCTGGCGCTCGAAAAGACGGCGCGCTCCTCGGTCTTTAATCTGGCACACGACTATTCGACGGCCCTGTTCAACGCCAAGCCGGAGATGATCCTGCAGGGCCAGGACATCCCCATCCATCTGGGTTCGCTCATCCCCGCCATGAAGGCGGTGGCCAGGTTCTTCGAGGGCGATATCCACGAGGGCGACCTGATCCTCCACAATGACCCGGCCTTCGGC
>JANPCA010000378.1:0-11101 GCA_031430715.1 Hyphomicrobiales bacterium
GGCGCCCTTGGGCCTGGCCGCCGCCATTTCGCATTTGGCCTGCAACTGGTCGCCGTGGAAGATATTGTCGCCCAGCACCAGGGCGCCGGGGCCGCCCTGCAGGAACTGTTCGCCGATCAGGAAGGCCTGGGCGAGGCCGCCGGGATGGGGCTGTTCGGCATAGGAGAGATTGATGCCGAACACTGAACCGTCGCCCAGCATGTTGCGGAAATGCGGCAGATCATGGGGTGTCGAAATGATCAGGATGTCTTTCAGCCCCGCCAGCATCAACACCGACAGGGGGTAATAGATCATCGGCTTGTCGTAAACGGGTAGAAGTTGTTTCGAAATGGCGAGGGTGAGCGGATAGAGACGCGTTCCGCTCCCGCCGGCCAGAATTATTCCACGCATAAGTCAAACCTGCCTGCTGCTTCCATTATGGCGTCAAACCAGAGCGGTCTTAACTTGGCGTAAACCAAACCAAACCACCTGCTCCCCCTGTGCGCCCCCACACCAGAAGTCACGTTGTCTACCGTCACAATCGTCAATTTGCCAACGGTTTGTCAATATGATGACGCAGTTGCGAACGCAATGGGGTTGGCGGCATGGCGAATTGGCCGGGGGGCCATGTGGCTGTTGAGTTATGCTGCGGCGCCGTGCCACCCGGAGCCGGGACCAATTGCCGCATCGTTCCCATGCCTGGTCAGGAATTGCGCTTCCTTGCCGCCAGCGTCCTAAGCCGCAGCGCGTTGAGGCGGATGAAGCCGGCGGCGTCCTTCTGGTCATAGGCGCCGCGGTCGTCCTCGAAGGTGACCAGCGCATCCTTGTAGAGCGACTTGGGACTCTTGCGGCCAACCACGATGGTGTTGCCCTTGTAGAGCTTGAGGCGCACCGTGCCCTCCACATGCTCCTGGGACTTGTCCACCATGGCCTGCAGCATCTCGCGTTCGGGCGAGAACCAGAAGCCGTAATAGACCAGTTCCGCATAGCGCGGCATGAAACCGTCTTTCAGATGGGCCGCCTCGCGGTCGAGCGTCAGCGATTCCATGGCGCGGTGGGCGACCGACAGAATGGTGCCGCCCGGGGTTTCGTAGACGCCGCGCGACTTCATGCCGACGAAGCGGTTCTCGACCAGATCGAGGCGGCCGATGCCATTGTCGTGGCCCAGGCGGTTCAATTCGGTGAACAGCGTGGCGGGGCTCATCGCCTTGCCGCCGATGGCGACGGGATCGCCTTTGAGGAATTCGATCTCAATGTAAGTGGCCTTGTCGGGCGCATCCTCGGGCGCGATGGTGCGCTGATAGACGTAAGGCGGCGCCTCGACCCACGGGTCTTCGAGCACCTTGCCCTCGGAGGATGAATGCAGCAGGTTGGCGTCGACCGAGAAGGGCGCCTCGCCGCGCTTGTCCTTGGTGACTTGAATCTGGTGTTCCTCGGCAAAGGCGATCAGATCGGTGCGGCTCTTGAACGCCCATTCGCGCCAGGGTGCTATGATCTTGATGTCGGGGTTCAAGGCGTAAGCGGTCAGTTCGAAGCGCACCTGATCGTTGCCCTTGCCGGTGGCGCCATGGGCAATGGCGTCGGCCCCTGTCTCGGCGGCGATTTCGATCAGCCGCTTGGCGATCAACGGCCTGGCGATCGACGTGCCGAGCAGGTAGACGCCCTCATAGAGCGCATTGGCGCGGAACATCGGGAAGACGAAATCGGCGATGAACTCCTCGCGGACATCTTCGACATAGATGTCCTTGATACCCAGCATCTGGGCCTTCCTGCGGGCCGGCTCGATCTCGCCGCCCTGGCCCAGATCGGCGGTGAAGGTCACCACCACCGCCTGGTACTCGGTCTGCAGCCACTTGAGGATGATCGAGGTATCGAGTCCGCCCGAATAGGCGAGGACGACTTTCTTCACGTTCTGCTTGGACATGGGCACGGACTTTCGGGATGGTCTTCTCCCCGCGATAACGGAGCGAGGACGTGATCGTTGCGGCGCGGCCTATCATGGCCAATGGCTGGTGAGCAAGATGCTTCAAGACCGGGGGCCTTCCAAACTCCGGACCTGATGATCAGCTCGAAGGTCAATTCGTCCTGGGTGGCTTTCTGTGGCATGCTTAGTCTGGCGGCTTCTGTTCGCGGTCTTCGCGCTTCCGGCCCCAACCGCTGCCGAGGGCGAGATCACCTCCGCCTCGCCTGGCGGTAGCGTCACGGCAGCACTCGAAATCGGCCGCATGATCCGGGGGGGCGTAGCTCGACCAGACCCTCTGGACACCTCAAGACCTATTTTGTGCCCATGGACAATATCGCGGAGGCGGGTGAGGAAAACGGCGCCTGACCCTTGCCAAACAAGCGGCGGCGGACGAAGACTCCTGCAAAAGGAGACAAGCAATGGCCCGGCGCTGGCTGGAAATTCATGCCTACCATGCCGTCGTCCTTTTCCTCGTCATGGGCACCTGCGCGGCACTCTTCGCCTGGAGCTCATACAATCTCGCGCAGCTGGCCATCGCAAATTACCGCTTCCTGCGCGCATTCGGCTGGCTCGCCGTGATGGAAGGCGGCCTCTGGCAATTGCTGGAAATCGCCGCCTACGGACTGCTGTCGCTGTGCTTCTACTTAGGTTTCAAATCTTGCGAGCACGAGTTGGTCAACCGCTGGTCGGACTGGCGGGCGGGGAAGTGAGGCGGGGGCTCACCCGTCGTATCCGTCATCTCGGCGAAAGAGGCCGTGAAGAAATCGGCACCGGTGCTGGTCACAACCAAAGGAAGCTGGATGCCAGCTATCGCTGGCATGACGGACTTGGGGATGGTGTTGATTTTCCTCACTCTTTCCGTCTCCCCAGCGAATGCTGGGGTCCAGCTTTTCCGTGCCGTTCACGATCAACCTTTTTGGGTCCACCCACGACGTACCCCAAACAAAAAGGGCCAGCTTCCGCCGGCCCAGCTTGGGTGAACTTTGCTTACATCAAAGCGCCCCCTGCAGCGCCTTTAAATGCTCGAGGTTCTCCTTGGCCTTGCGCAAGACCTCCGGGTCCTTGGCATCCGCCACGTCTTCCTCGGCGTTCTTGACTTGGGCCGCGAGCGCCGCAGCGTCGAGTTCGGCCATGGGGATGGCCACTTCGGCCAGCAGCGTCAGGCCTTGCGGATTGACCTCGACCATGCCGCCCCTGACAAAGATGCGGTCGGTGGCGCCGCCTTCCTTGTGGACGGTGACGACGCCGGGCCTGAGCGTCGAGAGCACCGGCGCGTGGCCGGGAAGAATGCCCATGTCGCCTTCGGTTCCGGGGATGGTGACTGAGGCCACCTGTCCCGAAAACAGCAGCCGCGCCGGGCTGACAAGCTCAAAATGAAGTCCGGCCATAGCCTCACTCCTGCGGTTGGAATTTCAGTTGCTTGCGCAAGTTATCCATGTTTGTGGGTGTACAGGGCACTCCCGGCGCTGTGTTCTGAGCCACGCCATGCAAAACGGCAATGTATGCGGCCTGTTCATCCGATTTGCCGATACTCCGCCAGTATTTCATCATGGGCAAGAAATTTTGTTTCTTCCAATCAAGCCCACACTGTTCGGCCTGCCCACTAAGCGTACCGCGTACATTGATCAGCGCAATTTCATTTTCGGACAAGTCAATATTACTTTGAGCATGCCCATGGGAAGAATGCGCCAAAACGGCGAATATTGCAGCCAGACCGGTGGCAATCCAAGTATCAGTCACCTTACGCCGCCTCGGCGGCCATGCGCTGGGCCTTTTCGACCGCCTGCTCGATGGTGCCAACCATGTAGAAGGCCGGTTCCGGCAGGTGGTCATAGGCGCCGTCGCACAGGCCCTTGAAGCCCTTGATGGTATCTTCGAGCTTGACCTGCACGCCGGGCGATCCGGTGAACACCGCGGCCACGTCGAAGGGCTGCGACATGAAGCGCTCGATCTTGCGGGCCCTGGCCACGCTGAGCTTGTCCTCCTCGGACAATTCATCCATGCCAAGAATGGCGATGATGTCTTGCAGCGCCTTGTAGCGCTGGAGGATTTGCTGCACGCGCCTCGCCGTCTGGTAATGCTCCTCGCCGACGATGCGCGGGTCCATCATGCGCGACGTCGAGTCGAGCGGATCGACCGCCGGATAGATGCCCTTCTCGGCAATCGAGCGCGACAGTGTCGTCGTGGCGTCCAAGTGGGCAAACGAGGTGGCGGGCGCCGGGTCGGTCAAGTCGTCGGCCGGCACATAGATGGCCTGCACCGAGGTGATCGAGCCCTTGGTGGTCGTCGTGATGCGCTCCTGGAGTGCACCCATGTCGGTGGCGAGTGTGGGCTGATAGCCCACGGCGGAGGGGATGCGGCCCAACAGTGCCGACACTTCGGAGCCTGCCTGGGTGAAACGGAAGATGTTGTCGATGAAGAACAGCACGTCCTGGCCCTGGTCGCGGAAATGCTCGGCGACCGTTAGACCTGAGAGCGCCACGCGCATGCGGGCGCCGGGCGGCTCGTTCATCTGGCCGAAAACCAGCGCGCATTTCGACTTCACATTCGGATCGGGATTGTGCGGGTCGGCGTTGACCTTCGATTCGATGAACTCGTGATAGAGATCGTTGCCCTCGCGGGTGCGCTCGCCGACGCCGGCGAACACCGAGTAGCCGCCATGGGTCTTGGCGACGTTGTTGATCAATTCCTGGATGAGCACCGTCTTGCCCACGCCGGCGCCGCCGAACAGACCGATCTTGCCGCCCTTGGCATATGGCGCCAACAGGTCGACGACCTTGATGCCGGTCACCAGAATCTGCGCTTCCGTCGACTGGTCGACGAAGTCGGGGGCGGGGCCATGGATGGGCCTACGCAGCTTGGTCTTGATCGGACCCGCCTCGTCGATTGCCTCGCCGATCACGTTCATGATGCGGCCCAGCGTTTCCTCGCCGACCGGCACCGAGATCGAGCTGCCGGTGTTGGTGACCGGCTGGCCGCGCACCAGGCCTTCGGAAGCGTCCATGGCGATGCAGCGCACCGTGTTTTCGCCTAAGTGCTGGGCCACTTCGAGGATCAGCCGGTTGGCGCCGTTCATGGTCTCGAGCGCGTTCAAGATTTCCGGCAAGTCGCCGTCGAAGGCAACGTCGACGACGGCACCGGTGACTTGCGTGATGCGGCCCGTGGCGGCGGAGGCCTTGGGCTTCTTCGGCGCCGGTGCGGGTGCGGCTTCGGCGGGGGCTGCTGCGGCGGCGGCTTTCTTGGCCATGGGTGTCGTCCTTCTCGGCGTATTTTCTAAGCGTTTGTCAGTGGTGGTCGACAAGATCGAGGCGGCGCTCGATTCTGCCGATGCGTTCCTCCATCCGGTCCAGGCGCAAACTCTGCGACGCGAGTTGACCAGACATTTGTCCCACGACGATTTCAACACTGGTCATGCGGCTCTTGATGTCCATCAAGTCAAGCTCCATGCGTTCCATGGAGCCACGGATGCGCCGGAGCATTTCGAGGACCAGATTTTCCGTTTCTTCCGTCATAGGACTATTGTGTCATCAGGATGGTTGGCGGTCTACAGCGCTTCCGCGCCCGAAATGATTTCGATCAGTTCCTTGGTGATCTGCGCCTGGCGCTGACGGTTGTACTTGATCGACAGCTTGTTGATCATGTCGCCGGCGTTGCGCGTCGCCGAATCCATGGCGCTCATGCGGGCACCCTGTTCGGAGGCGGCGTTTTCGAGCAGTCCGCGGAACACCTGAATGGCGATGTTGCGCGGCAGCAGGTCGGCGAGAATTTCGCCTTCGTCCGGCTCCGCGTCATAAATAGCGCCACCCAAATCGGCTGCCTTGCCGCCGCTCACCGAGGCCGGGATCATGCGCAGCGCGGTGGGCTTCTGCGAGATCACCGACTTGAATTCGGCGAAGAACAGGGTCGCCACATCGAACTGGCCTTCGTCGAACATCTTGAGGATGCGGGTGGCAACGCCTTGGGCGTTGTCGAAGTTGATCGACTTCTGCCCGCGGAAATCGACCGCCTCGACGAAGTATTTGCCATAGAGGCGCTTCATTGAGTCGTTGCCCTTCTTGCCGACGGTGAAAATCTTCACCGTCTTGCCCTGGGCGATGAGCCGGTCGGCATGTTCGCGGGCCAGTTTGGCGATCGACGAATTGAAGCCGCCGCAGAGACCACGTTCGGCGGTCGCCACGACGAGGAGATGGACGTCGTCCTTGCCCGTGCCGGCCAGAAGCCGCGGCGCGCCGGACTTGCCCTCCATCGCCGAGGCCAAATTGGCCAGCACGGCGGCCATGCGCTCCGAATAGGGGCGGGCGGCGACGGCTGCTTCCTGGGCCCGGCGCAATTTCGCCGCGGCCACCATCTGCATGGCCTTGGTGATCTTGCGGGTCGCCTTCACCGAGGCGATGCGGTTGCGGAGGTCTTTTAGTGACGCCATTCGATCACCTCAACCGCCGGAGATTTTTGTTGTTGCTAACCATTGCGATCAGGCAAAGCTCTTGGCGAAGGCGTCGACCGCCGCCTTGAGCTTCGGCATCATCTTGTCGGAGATCGCCTTCTCGGCGCGGATCGCCTCGAGGACATCGGCATGCTTGTCGCGCACGAAGCGCAGCAGGCCATCCTCGAAGGGCTTCACCTGGGTGACTGCCAACTTGTCGAGATAGCCGTTGACGCCGGCATAGATCGACACGACCTGCTCTTCCATTTTCATCGGCGAGAACTGGCCCTGCTTCAGAAGCTCGGTCAGCCGCGCGCCGCGGTTGAGGAGGCGCTGGGTCGAGGCGTCGAGATCCGAGCCGAACTGGGCGAAGGCGGCCATTTCACGATACTGGGCGAGCTCGCCCTTGATCTTGCCCGCCACCTGCTTCATCGCCTTGGTCTGGGCCGCCGAGCCGACGCGCGACACCGACAAGCCGACGTTCACGGCGGGGCGGATACCCTGGTAGAACAGTTCGGTTTCAAGGAAGATCTGGCCGTCGGTGATCGAAATCACGTTGGTCGGGATATAGGCCGACACGTCGTTGGCCTGGGTTTCGATGACCGGAAGTGCGGTCAGCGAACCGCCGCCCAACGAGTCATTCATCTTGGCGGCGCGCTCGAGCAGGCGGCTATGCAGATAGAACACGTCACCCGGATAGGCTTCGCGGCCTGGCGGACGCCGGAGCAGCAGCGACATCTGGCGGTAGGCGACGGCCTGCTTCGAGAGATCGTCATAGGCGATCAGCGCATGCATGCCGTTGTCGCGGAAATATTCACCCATGGTGCAGCCCGCGAAGGGTGCGAGATACTGCAGTGGTGCGGGATCGGAAGCGGTGGCGGCGACGATGATCGAATATTCCAGCGCGCCATTGTCTTCCAGCACCTTGACGAACTGCGCCACCGTCGAGCGCTTCTGGCCGCAGGCCACATAGACGCAATAGAGCTTGTCCTTTTCCGGCCCGGTGATGTGGATGGGCTTCTGGTTGAGGATGGTGTCGAGAATGATGGCGGTCTTGCCGGTCTGGCGGTCACCGATCACCAGCTCGCGCTGGCCGCGGCCGATGGGGATCAGGGCGTCGATGGCCTTGAGGCCGGTTGACATCGGCTCGTTCACCGATTTGCGCGGAATGATGCCTGGCGCCTTGACGTCGACGCGCTTGAACACCTTGGACGTGATCGGACGCTTGCCGTCGATGGGATTGCCGAGCGGATCGACGACGCGGCCCAGAAGTTCCTTGCCGACGGGGACTTCGACGATGGCGCCGGTGCGCTTCACCGTATCGCCCTCCTTGATCTCGCGGTCGGAACCGAAAATCACGATGCCGACGTTGTCGGTTTCGAGGTTGAGGGCCATGCCCTTCATGCCGTTGGCGAACTCGACCATTTCGCCGGCCTGCACGTTGTCGAGGCCATAGGCCCGCGCGATGCCGTCACCAACGGAAAGCACCTGGCCGATTTCGGTGACTTCGGCGTCGCGGCCGAAATCCTTGATCTGTTTCTTGAGAATTGCCGAAATTTCGGCGGCGCGAATGTCCATCAGGCGGTCCCCTTCATGGCGATCTTGAGATTCTGCAGTTTGGTCTTGAGCGAGTTGTCCAGCATGCGCGAGCCGACCTTGACGACGAGGCCGCCGAGGATCGCGCTGTCAACCCTTGTGGAAAGCAGGACGTCGCTGCCGATGGCGCTTTTGAGAGCCGTCCGCAGGTCCTTGAGCTGTTGCACGCTGAGCGCCTCGGCGCTCGTCACTTCGCCGGCGATCTCGCCCTTGGACGCGGCCAGCAGCGTGGCATAGGCATTGATCATGGCGGGAACCGCCGAAAGCCTGCGGTTCTTGGCCACCAGTTTCAGGAAATTGAGCGTGGAACCGGTGATGCCGAGCGGGCCTGCCACGGCCGCGATGGCGGCGATCTGGTCTTGCGACTTGAACACCGGCGAGCGCACCAGGCGCTTCAAGTCATCGGAAACAGCGATGGCGGCGCTGAAGCTGTTCAACTGCTTGCCCACCGCCTCGGTGGATTTCTCTTCGCCTGCCAGTTCGAAAAGCGCGCTGGCATAGCGGCCCGGAACCCCGGAAACGGTCTGATCTGTGCTTGCCACGATCCGTCTTTCACTCAGCTTGCCGCTTGGGGCCCCCGGTAATCGGGGGGTCAAACGATTGAAATTGAAGGAAGTCCATATGCACAAGGGCATACGTGCGGGTCAAGCCCCTGCCCACCGCGGAGCAGGGCGTATCACAGTCAAAAAGGACTCGCAACCGGCTTGTGGCGGCGGATTGCCGCGTTCAACGGGCGGCGCCCGAAAAGCTTCGGGGCCCGCCATCACGCTGGGTGATTGGCAGGCCCCGAAATCGAATTCACTCAAGCGGCGGGCAGCTCCTCGGCGCCCCGGTATCCGCTGTTATGCGCGTGCCGCGCCGCGGGCCAGCGCCGGAATGTCACCGCGCGCGATCCCCATATCCTCGAGTTCACGGAAGCTCAAGGATTCGAGCGCGGACTCAGTGCGCTTGATCTGCTTCCAGGACGAGTAACGAGACTTCAGAACTTCAAACATGGTCATACCCTTTCGGTTAGACATCGTGGTTTGCTTTTCAGCATTCCGGATATGGTGCAGTGCAGCACAAAAATCAAGGAATATTCACGGGGAAGAGTATTTCGCAATGAATATCATATAGTTAATGATTATAATCTCTATGCTGCATTGCCACAAACACATCTCGCGACTGCCGTCAATGCGGCCCGGCTAAGCGGGATGCCAGCCTTCGCTGGCATGACGGAGATATGGTATAGAGGCGTCATCTAAGCTAATGAAATAAAGCGAATATATCCCTTATTTTCGTCATGCCAACGAAGGCTGGCATCCCGCTTGCTTTGCTCACAGCGAGACCAGTTGCCCCAAATGAAGAAGGCCCGCCAGCGCTTTCGCGGTCTGACGGGCCCCGGGAGGAGGATTTCACTTCGAGATCGCCACCGCATCACTTCGGACGATCGGCGGTCTCAAGCTGATAGCGCTTGAGCCCCATGTCGGCGAGGTCGGCGTCGCTAAACACTTGCGCCTCGTTGCGGGCCTGTCTGTAGGCCTTCATCCTGCGGCTGCGGCTCAGCAGGCGGCCCAGTTGGAAGAAGGTGCTCATGTGCGGGCCGCCTCTCTGGCCAGGCGGCCGATGTCGGATCGCGCGATGCCGAGGTCGGCGAGTTCGCGGTTGGTCAGGCTTTCCAGCTCGGCGACCGTGCGGCTGTAGCGCTTCCAGGTCGAGTAACGGGACTTCAGAACTTCAAACATGGTCATTCCCCTTTGGATTGACATCGGATCGGTTGCTTTTGCTCCCCTAATCTAGGTGCATCGCAATAAATGACCAATGCAAATTTTGCATGACACCAATTCATCACGCTTTATCAATTGTTTACACTTCCGTTACGGTGTTGAAATGTCATGCTGCATTGCCGCAATTACGGCCAGACCGCCGGCATTATGTATCAACCGCACCCGGCTGGAGGTCGGCCGTGAGGGCGGTACTGGCGGCGGCTTCCGCGCAGATTCTGACTCCACCTGCGGCAGGTTTTGCGGCATGGTGGGAAAATGGTGAGAACGTATATCGGGCTGCTTCTCTACTTTTCATTTCGCAGGTTTGTGTTCAGAACCGATGCGCTGGAAATTTTAGCCGCCGCGTTCTTGCCAGCAGCATTTCGGGCATTGGGGTTTCCCATGCCTGAAGGCGCAAACAATGCTGTACTGGCCTATATCGCCTATGGTGTGGCAGCCCTGGTGATAATTCGGCTTCTTTTGGCTCCGTACTTCGTCTGGAAAGAAGATCAAAACACGATTGATGGGTTCAAGAATCAATTAGATTCGCCTAGGAGAATCGAGCGCGACCGGATTGCGGAACATATGGCGACCCTAAAGACAAATGTATCCTCTCAGGTCAGCTATTTGGTCGAAATAGCCCTGAACTACGGCTCTGTTGAGCAAGCAAAAAAAGAATTAGATAAGATCGCAAGTCATCAAACCTTCCTGAACGCGGCGGCACAGGAACTTTCGACTGAGCCGGAGCTATCACAGAATCTCAGGGAGGTCACACACTTGGCCATGTGTGTGTTGGCGGACAAAATGGCATCAAGAATAGAGATGGATGTTCGGGAGTCATTGTTCGCCAAGTCTCAAAAACTCCTCCGGCAGTTGCAGTCCACAGACTAGACGAGACGTAGTTCCTTGGCCTCAATCGCCGTCATGACCTGAAACAGGAATGCCGCCGAAAACCCGCCCCGGCTGATCTTGTTGTTCAGATTCCGCTCTGTTTCGGACACGCCGATCTTCTCCAACCGCTTCGCCAAGTCGGCATAGGTGATCCCCCGGCGCTTCAGCTCACCTTTCAGGATGTTTTTCGCCAGTTCTTCGAACTCCCGCGTGATGGGGTTGTCCTTCCATGGATGAACCCTAGGCGGTCCCTTTTCGGCGGTCGGCGGCGCGTTATCATTTGTCATCATTATTGGTGATATAGACCCTTGTAATCGGTTATTCAAGTCGTTATATACGGTGCTCAACGCCACCGGATATGATGACAATGGCCCAGCACTTCCTTCTCTCCGCCGCCGCTCGCACTCTCAGCCTCAAGGACATCTATCGCGGCGGCGAAGACAAAGCCTATGCGATGTTCCGGAAACTACGCTGGCCGCAGACCGATGGTGCCCCGGTTTGCCC
>JANPCA010000379.1:0-4925 GCA_031430715.1 Hyphomicrobiales bacterium
GACCCGCACATTGTAAGGCCCAAGCTCGATGGCCAGCGACTTGGTCAAGCCGATCACCGCCCATTTCGCCGCCGCATAGGGGGTGCGGTTGCCAAAGCCATAAAGCCCGGCATTGGACGACATATTGATGATGATGCCGGAGCCCTGCGCTTTCATGACGGGCGCGGCCCTCCGTGTACAGAGGAACTGCGAGTCGAGGCAGACTTCGATGGTCTCGCGCCATTGTGCGAGATCGATGTCATCGACGGGGGCGGTGGGACCGGCGATGCCGGCGTTGTTCACCAGCACATCGAGGCCGCCCAGATCGTCCAGCGCATCGTCGAACCAGGCATCGATCTCGCCCTCGCTGCGGACGTTCACATGGGTCGCGGCAATGTCGGGGAAATCCTCGCGGAATTTTGCCAGCGCCGCCTCGTTGATGTCGCAGATGTGCACGCGGGCGCCATCCTCGGCGAAGGCCTTGGCGATGGCCCGGCCGATGCCGTCAGCGGCGGCGGTGATCATGACGCGGTGGGGCATTGAAGCTTCCTCCTATTTCTTCGCGCGACTCTTCTTCCTTGCCTTCAACTCCCGCTCCAACACAAGCCCCGCGCCGATCTTGTGTTTCTTGAACAGCTTCATCATGTCGACCAGGATGGCGTTGCGCTTGGCCTCGATTTCG
The DNA here is from genome assembly GCA_031430715.1 of Hyphomicrobiales bacterium. GTDB lineage: Bacteria > Pseudomonadota > Alphaproteobacteria > Rhizobiales > Aestuariivirgaceae > Aestuariivirga. The sequence continues at coordinate 662 of JANPCA010000379.1, forward strand.
GAGACCTTGGCGCCCGCGGCTTGCGCCTCGCAGCCTTCGACGAGGCGATCTTGCAGCGCGGCATTCCATTTGGGGAACTTCAAATCCGTCCAGTCAAGCGCCAGCGCCGGATCGAACTGCTTGATGAAATCACGCATGCCACCGGGGCCGCCGGCCACGTGATAGGTCAAGAACGAGCCCATGAAGGCCCAGCGCATGCCGGCCGAATAGACGATCGAATCGTCGATGTCTCCGGTGGTGCCCACGTCCTTGTCGAGGATATGGAGCGCCTCGCGCCACAGGGCCTCCTGCAGCCGGTCGCAGATATAGCCCATGATCTCACGTTTGAGGCGCAGCACCTGCATGCCGATCGATTCGAAATAATGCGCTGCGCGGTCCATGGCTTCGGCCGAAGTCTTTTCGCCGGGCACGATCTCGACCAGCGGCAGGAGATAGACCGGGTTGAAGGGGTGGCCGATGATGACGCGCTCCGGGTGCTTACATTCGGATTGGAGCTTGGACGGCAGGAAGCCTGAGGAGGACGAGGCGATGACGACATGCGGGGCCGCCGCCGCATCGATGTCGCGGAAGAGTCTGATCTTCAGGTCTTCACGCTCGGGTGCTGCCTCATGAATGAAGTCAGCTTTTGACGCCATCTCCTTCAAATCCGTGGTGAAAGTGAGCTTGCCTCTCTTGGTGGGCTTGCCCAGCAAGGCTTCGAGCGAGGGCCAGGCGGTCTTGATCTGGGCTTTCAGCTTTGCTTCCGCGGTGGGGGAAACGTCGAAGGCGATGACGTTGTAGCCGCGGAACAGGAGGCGGGCTGCCCAGCCAGCACCAATGAGGCCGGTTCCGGCGATGCCTACGGTTTTGACTGCAATGTTCATGGCCTAAATTCTCGGCTTCAACTGCAATATCTCGCGGCCCTCATCGGGTGTGGCTACACGGGTGCCGAGCAGCTCGATGATCTTCACGGCCTTTTCGACCAGGGTGCCGTTGGAGGCGGGGACACCTTTCTCCAGCCAGAGATTGTCTTCGAGGCCGACACGCACGTGGCCGCCGAGCAGCACGGCTTGCGCCACGGCCGGGAATTCGTTGCGCCCGATGCCAAAAGCGGCCCACACGGCGCCCGGCGGCAGTTGTGATTTCTGGTAGGCCATGGTCTCGCTGTCATAGGGCGCACCCCAGGGTATCCCCAAGCAAAGCTGGAACATCGGCGGCTCGTCGATCAGGCTCTCGGCGCAAAGTTGCTTGGCGAACCAGAGATTTCCACTATCGAAGATCTCCATCTCGGGCTTGACACCATAGGACCGGATGAGCCTGGCCTGTTCGCGGAGCTGGGCGGGGGTCTGGACGACGATCGAATTGCCGTCGCCGAAATTCAGCGTGCCGCAGTCGAGCGTGCAGAGTTCGGGGCGCAATTCCTTGATGTGGACAAGGCGCTCCTCAGGCCCCACGCAATCGGTGCCGGGGCCGAAGTCCAGGGGTCTGGCGCCGCCGCCGATTTCGACATCGCCACCCATGCCGGCGGTCAGGTTGATGATCACGTGCTTGTTCTTGGCCCGGATACGTTCCATCACCTCGCGGTAGAGATCGACACCACGGGCGCCCTTGCCGGTTTTGGGATCGCGCACATGGCAATGGACGACGGTGGCCCCGGCGCTGGCCGCCTCAAGGGCCGCATTGGCGATTTGCTCCGGCGTCACGGGGATCGCCGGGTGCTTGGCCACGGTGTCTCCGGACCCGGTCACGGCACAGGTGATGATGACTTTGGACTGCATGGTATTCTCCTCGTCTGGCCACGACCCTAGGCCCGGGTGATATTCCATATCCGGCATTTTGCGCCATAAGTTTTCCATTTCGCGCCACAGGCCGGTTACGCCGCCACACCATGACCGTCCACTTTCAGACAGAGGGGGGCTTGATTTTCACGGTGCTTGGGGTTTCAATCGGCCGATGATTGCCGCGATGTGCATTGTGGTCTCGCTGGCCGCCGCCAATCCGCCGCCCACTCCGGCCAACTGGTGTGTGGTGGGGCAGAAGGTGATGATCCCCGATGGCCGCGAGGGGCCGGTGACCTCGGTCACGGGCGACATCTGCCGTGTCCTGGTTTATGGCGAGAAGTATGTCTCGCCCTGGGCCTATTACCTGATCGAGCCGGCTACCCCGCGCTATGGCCGCTAGCCGCCTGTCTGCCACTGCTTGACGGCCTCCAGCGGCCAGATCAGCATGAGCACATTGAGACTGAGATTGTCGCGGATCATGAGCCCCACGGCGATTTCCATGGCCAGCGCCAGGGCCACGGTGAGCCAGACGGGCAGCTTCGAGGCCAGCCAGAAGCCGAGCGCCATGGCAGTCAAGTCGCTCACCGAATTGACGATACTGTCGCCGTAATAGTCGAGCGAGATCGTCGCCTCGCGGTAGCGCTCGATGATCATGCTGGTGTTTTCGAAGATTTCCCAGGCCGCCTCGATCAGCAGGGCGATGGTCAGGCGGGTGGCGAAGCGCTACTGGCGGGCGGCCAGCCACAACAAGCCGTAGAACAGGAAGCCGTGGATGAGGTGCGAGAAGGTGTACCAGTCGCTCAGGTGTTGGGAATTCTCGGAACTTAAGACCACGCCATGCCAGAGTTTCACGGTGCCGCATTTGCAAATGGGAAGCCTTCCCATCCACCCCAGGATCATGGCGCTCAGGGCCACAACGGCCACGGCCGGAATGGCGCCGCGCATGATCCGGTTGAGTTCTGGAGCGGATTTTCTGAACATGGGGCGCGGAATGTGGCGCCGAATCGCCAACGTGGCAATCCCCAAGGCCGCGCCGAAAACCTGGAGATGGCGTTAACGGGCGATTAGGCAGTGATCGCGCAAAGTCGGTTTTTGCGAATTTCGCGTTCTTGTTCCAGGTGCCGGATGTCGTCCGTGGACGTCGCCAAGAGTAACGAACTGTCCATGGTGCGTCCGCAGGTGGCTGTGGGCGTTTTTGCAATTACGCTGTTCTCCAGCGCGCTGCTGATGTTCCTGATCCAGCCGATGTTTGCCAAGATGGCGCTGCCGCGGCTTGGCGGTTCCGCCGCCGTGTGGTCGCTGGCCCTGGTGTTTTTCCAGGGCGTGCTGCTGCTCGGCTATGGCTATGCCCATTTGCTGGTCAAGGGCTTTAGCCTGCGGGTCGGCGTCATGATTCACTCGATCGTCATGGCGCTGGCGGCGGTGAGCCTGCCGATCAGTATATCGGCGAATTGGGACATCCCGCCGGAGGAGGGCCAGGCCCTGTGGCTCATGGGACTGTTCGCCGTGTCGGTGGGATTGCCGTTTTTCGCCATCGCCGCCAACGCGCCGCTGCTGCAATCCTGGTTCTCACGCTCGGGCCATGCCAAGTCGCATGATCCCTATTTCCTCTATGGCGCCAGCAATGCCGGGAGCTTTGCGGCGCTGTTTGCCTATCCGCTGGCGGTCGAGCCCTTCCTCGGGCTTCTGCCCCAGACCCATGTCTGGAGTGTGGGCTATGTCATCCTGGTGGTGATGATCACCAGCTGCGGGGCGCTGGCCACGCTGACCGTGCCCGTGGGGGGGCGCGGCGTCGGCGGTGCGGCGGCCGAAGCGGCGGTGAGCTGGCGCGACCGGGCCTATTGGATAGCACTCTCCTTCGTGCCTTCCGGGCTGCTGGTCGGAACCACGGCGCATATTGCCACCGACCTGGTCTCCGCCCCCTTCATGTGGGTCGTGCCGCTGGCCATCTATCTTCTGACCTTCGTCATCACCTTCCAGTCGCGGCCGTGGATTTCGCACCATCTGGTCATCGGCCGGCTGGGGCTGATCGTGGCGCCGCTCTGCCTCTTCGCGCTGTCGCCCGCCACCAAGCTGTGGCTGGTGCTGATCCATCTGGTGACCGTGTTCATCCTGATGATGGCCTGCCACGGCGAGCTGGTGCGCCTCAGGCCCGCCGCCGGGCGCCTGACCGAATTCTATTTCCTGATGTCGCTGGGCGGTGTTCTGGGCGGCATTTTCGCCAGCATCGCCGCTCCGCACATATTCAACAGCGTGCTCGAGTACCCGTTGCTGATCATCGCCGGTTTCGCGGTGGTCGGCCTGGCGCGCGGCAGCGGCAATCCCTTCAACCGGCATGTGGCCCTTGCGGCGCTGGCGGTCCCCGCCGCACTCGCCGTGCTGTGGCTGTCGGCGGATTCGCCCGCCGCGGTCAAACATACCATCATGCTGGTGTGGCTGCTGCTGGCGCTGCTGTTGCTGCTGGCCTGGAGCGAGCGGCCGGTGGCCCAGGCGGTGCTGCTGAT
>JANPCA010000380.1:0-3194 GCA_031430715.1 Hyphomicrobiales bacterium
TCCGAGTACGGTATGCAAGGCTGGACGTGGGCTCGTTGAAGCCGATATGCCCGTTGCGCCGGCAATGATCGGCTTGACGTACCAAGAATAGCAGTGTAGAAAGGTTCCATACAGGAACCCCGGCCATGAAACTCACAGACCCTATTTACTCGGATGAAAACAAAGCCCGCGAACACCTTGAGGCGCTGCACTGGCCTAATGGCCTTATGTGTCCTCGTTGTGGCACGCTTGACCGCTCAACTTTGCTGCAGGGCAAGTCAACCCGCCCCGGTGTTTATAAGTGCAAGGACTGCCGCAAGCCTTTTAGCGTCACGGTCGGCACCCTCATGGAGCGCAGCCACATCAAAATTAACGTCTGGCTTGCCGCTATGCACCTGATGACCGCCAGCAAGAAGGGCATGTCAGCCCATCAGATGAGCCGCATGCTTGGACTGTCCTATGAAAGCGCATGGTTCCTCTGCCATCGTTTGCGTGAGGCAATGCGCGCTCCCCTTCCTACCGGCGGACTTGGCGGACAAAACAAGGTCGTTGAGGTTGACGAAACTTTCGTCGGCGGCAAGGCCAAGAACCGCGCTTTCAGAAAACCCGCCCCCAAGAAAGCCGTCATGGCGCTTGTTGAACGAGATGGCGAGGTCCGTTCCTACCATGTCGCTAATGTGACCGCGAAAGTTCTCCGCCCCATTATCGTCCAGACCGCCAGCCGCAAGTCCTACCTCATGACGGACGAAGCGAAGCAATATGTCAAGATCGGCAAGGAATTCTCAGGCCACGGCACCGTCAACCATTCGGCTGACGAATATGTGCGCGGCGTGTTCTGGCATACCAACACCAGTGAGAATTATTTCTCGATCCTGAAGCGCGGCATCTATGGAATTTACCACCATGTCAGCGAAGCGCACTTGGGCCGCTATCTCGCGGAATTCGATTTCAGGTACAGCAACCGCGCCAATCTCGGGGTGAATGACGAATTGCGCGCCGAAAAGGCCATCATCGCCATGAAAGGCAAGCGTTTAACCTATCGGCGGATTGACGAAGCCCAAAACGCCTAAGCCACTTATCCGCAAACCGTTGAAAGTGCGCACGGAAAAGTCGAACAAAAGCTGAACTTGCTCTTGCGCGAATCTCCGAATCATGGGCCATTGAGGGTTGAGCCGGAGTGTTCCCGCACCCCGGCTCAATTGCAACCGCCGGATCGGGCGGAAGCGTCATTTGCAACGGCAGTATCATACTTCCGCGTAGAATCAGTCAAGCCCGATCCGGCTCCAACAAAAAGGAGCCTTGAATGGCAAACTTTATCGTTACGTACGACCTCAACGGGCCGAATCCGTCTCACAAACAGATGGACGACCATCTGGCAAAGCTGACGGCAAAACGCGGTCGCGTCCTAGAAACCGTATGGTGGGTGGATTACCCCGGCACGGCTGTGGCGCTTCGTGATCAGGTGAAAACCATACTTGGTCGAGAGGATCTTCTATTGGTGATCGAAGCCAAGAGTGCGGCATGGACGAAACTCCTTGTCGACAGCCCCGCCTTTAAGTCCAGCTTCGAGCAAGCAGCTTAAAGCCCGGTAAACGGAGGCCCGCCCTATTTGGCGGGCTTCTTCGTCGGCTTCTTCTCAATCCTCTTGGCTACGTGCGCTTTTGGCGGTGTCCGCAGTACCTTGAGGGCTAATTCATCTCGTTTCTTGTCGTCAGAGGATTTGGACATGGCGTTTCACCCGGAGGCACTAAAAAAGGCCGAAAGCAAGCTTCGCATTTTGCGCGAGACATTGCCACGAATTGAATCCTGTAACGACTTCGATAAATTCACAGACCTTTGGTACATCTTTTTGGTTGCCGGGAAAAACGTTTATACGGCGCTAAAGCAAGGCGCAACAGCAACACCACAAGATCGACAGTGGTTTGGTGGTAAAGAAAGCGAACGCCGCCGCGACAGTCTTCTCCAATATGTGTTTGAGGCCAGGAATCAAGATGAACACGAAATCACGCCAACCGCACAACTTGAGCCATCGAGAGTAACTTTTTCCACTGGCGTGGGCGGCAAAGGCATCTCGGTTTCTGGTGTCTACCCTCAAAAATTCAATGTGAAAAGCGTTGACGAAGCACCAATGACGATTTCATCTCAGCCTGAGCACGTAAAACTGCTGCCTGTGACCAACGAATTCAAACAGACCTTCCAGCCACCGACTTTGCACCTCAATAATCTTCTACAAGACCAGTCGCCTTACAATCTGGCAAAACTTACTCTTGCCTATTTGGAGGGCCTCGTCTCAGAGGCGGCATCTCGCGCATAATACATTGCCAAATATAGATCGGCGGCCAGATTCTCCAAATCTCCCCCTAGCCGATGTTCCAGCAGAACGCTAATTCCATCTTGGATCATCTTTGGCGTAACCAGAACGTCGGCCTGTCTCGTTTCCACTACAACCTCTAGTGCGGTACGTTAAGCCGATATGCTCGTTGCGCCCAATCCCGAGAAGTTGAAGTTCGATGCCGCCCGCCGCCGCAATGCGCTGCTCGTACCCGTCAGCTTCGGCCATCGGATAAGGGGCGTCTCCATGCGGAAGATGCGTGCGACGAGGGTCGAAGTCGATCCGGTCGAACAGCGCTCCTCGCATATAGTGGTGGTAGGCACAGCTGTGGTCGGGGGCGAGGCTGATGTATTCGCCAAGGTTGAATGTTGTCACTTGCGCAAAGCCGATACCCTCGCCGGGATCGGCGAAGACGCGAACTACGAATTCTCGATTTCCCTACTCCCCATTACGCCAGTTACCGCTGAGGTTCGCAAGCGCGCCCGGGACCGGGCTGAAGCGCTACGACTAGCCGGAGGTCCGAAACCCCCGATAAGGGACCGCGCAGTCGCTTTGGCCCGCGAGGGGGCGTGGTGCGAACGCGTGATTTCTCCGACATCGGTGTTCCCCGCTGCAATCTGGCTCGCATGTGCGACGAAGGTCTGCTCATCAAGGCGGGTTACGGCCTCTATCGCGCCGCTCGACGTGAGGCGGCTTGACCCTACTCTTCAGGTAGCAGCCCAATCCCCAATAGGTGCAGCCTGCTAGGCCGTGTGGACGAATTGGATCAAGTTGAATCCTGCGGCGAGCGCTACGAATGAGCCGAAGTTCGTTGCGGTCTTCTCGCAGCGGAGGGCGATACGCTTGAAGCGTTTGAGCTTGCCGACGGCGATTTCGATGCGCG
>JANPCA010000381.1:0-13929 GCA_031430715.1 Hyphomicrobiales bacterium
ATCTTGAGCTTGACGTGAATGACGCCATTGATGAATCCGACGCCGGCGCCGACCAGCAGCACCGCGGCCACGCCGATCAGGCCATAGTCATTGCCGTTGGCGCCATTGAGCACCAGCATCGACAGGATGACGGCGGCCAGAGTCAGCACGCCTTCGACCGACAGATCGATCGAACCCATCAGGATGATAAAGGTGGCGCCAATGCCCAGCACCAGCGGGATCATGGCCGACATGCTGATGCGCACGAAGTTGCCGGCCGTCAGAAAGTTGGGATTGATGAAGGAGATGATGGCGCAGAGAAGAATCAGCACCAGCAGCGGCGCCCAGGATGCCACGCGCCAGCGCCGGACACGCGGCGCGGTCTGTGTGTCGGATTGTGCCGCGGGATTGTTCAGGGTCTTCACCACAAATAAGTAGGCGCATTGGCTCTATTTACCTTCTCCACGCATCGCGTGGGGAAGGTGGCAGTTGCGTAGCAACTGACGCATGGGGGCCTTTCGTGCGCCGGGCGAAGGCCCCCATCCGTCACGCGCCGAAGAAGGCGCGCGCCACCTTCCCCGCCCTGACGGGCGGAGAAGGAAAAGAGCGCGCCCATTTCCACCTAGTTATATTGGATCTGTCCGCTGGCGCGGCCCCAGATGTCTTTCCAGTCGATCGACGGCTCGGCCTTGATGTTGCTGTCAAAATAGGCTTGCGCGTTCTCCGCCGTGATGGTGACGCCGGTGCCGTAGAATTCGCGGTGCTCCTTGCCTTCCTTCGCGGGATCGAACATGCCGGTCTTGGCCGCAAAGCCGATGGCTAGGCCCATGCCGCCCTGCCAGAAGGGATCCCAGGCCACGGTGCCCGCCATCTCGCCCTTGAGGATGGCTTCAACAGCAAGCTGGATACCGTCGATGCCGGTCACCGGCACCTTGCCGGCGCGGCCGTCGGCGCGCAGCGCTTCGACCGCGGCAAGGCCCATGCCGTCATTGGCAGCCCAAATGCCGCCGATCTTGTCGCCGAACTGGGTGAGCCAGGCATTGGTCTTCTCGAGGGCCTCGGTTTCCGACCAGTTGGCCACCTGAAAGTCGAGCAGTTCGATCCCCGGGGTGGCCGCCAGCGCCTGCTGCAGGCCGGCCTTGCGCTCGATGGCCGGCACATTCGATTATATGCCGCCCAGCGCCACGATGCCGCCCTTGCCGCCCATCGCCTTGAACAGCGCTTCGGCCATGGCCTTGCCATAGGGAACACCGCTGAACGAGATATGGGCCACATAGTTCGGGTCATAGTCCCAGGGGTGGAGATCGGCGGGCTTGTTCCATTGCGTGACGACGTAGGCTCCAGCCGCCTTGCAGGCCTCGACGATGGGGCGCGCGTCCGGGCTGTCGTTGGGGTCGATGTTGATGGCGCAATTGCCGCCGGTCTTGGCGAGGATCGCCTTCACGTCGGCGATGCCCTTCTCGCTGTTGCCTTCGGTTACCAGTGTTACGTATTCGGCGCCGACCGACTTGGCGAAGGCCGCGCCGCCGGCGTTCCAGGTGGCGTGATAGGGGTTGGAGAGCGAGCGGATCGAGTTGACGACGACCGGCACGTCGGCGGCATGGCCGCGGCGCGTGATGATGGCCGGAAAGGCGCTGACCGCGCCGATAGCGGCGGCACCTTTCAGAAAGCCACGCCGTCTCAGGAGACGGCTCACTCCAGGGGTAACAAGCTTCTTGTCCATGTGATCGGGTCCTCCCAGTGGCGGCGCCGTGGCCTTCGGCATCCCCCATGTCTCGTCAAGCGTGGCGGCCGGCAATGGTTTCCTGGGTTGTGGTTCTGGCAAGATTCGAGCTGACGGCGCTGTCCAGGCCATGAGATGCCGGGCAGCCAGTCAATCCGAAATCCTGAGCATTGACGTCCGTGAGTGGCCATGCCTAGCTCTGCATGCCCACCGTTCATTGTCAATCCATCCAAGTTCACTGCAGGTCACATATGCAACTTCGGAACAAGACAGCCATCATCACCGGCGCCGCGCGCGGCATCGGCCGCGCCATCGCGGCACGCTACATCGCGGAAGGGGCCCGCGTCGTCATCGCCGACCGTCTGATCGCCGAAGCGCAAGACACGGCAGGGGCACTCGGCCCTGAGGCTACCGCCATCGCGGTCGACGTCAGCAGCGTGGCATCGATCCGCGAAATGGCGCGTAGCATCGCGGAGACCGTGGGGCCGCCCGACATCCTCGTCAACGGCGCGGCGATTTTCAGCATGGCGCCCCTGGACGAGATCAGCGAGGAGCATTTCGACCGTCAGTTCGGCATCAATGTGCGGGGCCTCCTGTTCATGACGCAAGCCATCGCCGCGCCGATGATTGCGGCTGGCAAGGGCGGCAAGATCATCAATTTCTCCAGCCAGGCGGGCAGGCGTGGCGAGGCCAATGTCACGGTCTATTGCGCCACCAAGGCCGCCGTCATCAGCATCACCCAGTCCATGGGCCTCGAATTGATCAAGCACCGCATCAACGTCAACGCCATCGCCCCCGGCGTGATCGACACGCCCATGTGGGACCAGGTCGACGCCCTCTTCGCGAAATATGAAAAACGCCCGCTCGGAGAAAAGAAGCGCCTGGTCGGTGAGGCGGTGCCCTATGGCCGCATGGGTACGCCCGAGGACATCACCGGTGCCGCCGTCTTCCTGGCCAGCCCGGAAAGCGATTACATCGTGGCCCAGACGCTCAACGTCGACGGCGGCAACTGGATGAGCTGAACGGTAAACCGGTTCAGGCAGGCGCGATCTCGGCCAGAAGATCCTTGGTGTCGACCTGGTCGCCGGCCTTCACCGCCAGATATTTCAACACACCGGCGCGTTCGGCGCTCACCGCCATTTGCATCTTCATGGCTTCGAGATGCAGGATGACATCGCCCTTGGCGACGATGTCACCCGCTTTGGCCGAGACGGCCACCACCAGCCCCGGCATGGGCGCGCCGAGATGGATTGGATTGGCGGGATCGGCCTTGGGCCTCGCCTCGCGCAACGGCTTCTTGGCGCGGTCGCGGATGCGGATGGGGCGCGGCTGGCCGTTCAGGTCGAAATAGACGGTGACATAGCCGTCGTCGTCCAACTCGCCGATGGTCGAGTAGGATACGATCAGCGACTTCCCCCGGTCGATTTCGAAGGTGAATTCCTCGTTGGGTGCGAGACCATAGAAGAACACTTTGGACGGCAGCACCGACAGGTCCGAATAATCCGCCTCCGCCTTGGCGAAGTCGGTAAACACCTGTGGATACATCAGATAACTGGCCAGTGCCCTGTCATCGATCACCCGGCCGGTCTTATGTTCGACAAGGGCTCGCTGATGGCTCAAATCGATCGGCGGCATCAGCGCCCCTGGACGCCCGAGGTTCGGCGCCTCGCCCTTCAGCACCTTGTTCTGCAACGCCGCCGGGAACCCGCCCGGCGGCTGGCCGATGTCGCCGCGGACCAGGCTGACGACCGACTCCGGGAAGGCGATCTCCTTGTGGGGATCGGCCACATCCGCCGCCGTCAGGTTACCGGTGACCATCATCAGCGCCATGTCGCCCACCACCTTGGAGGAGGGCGTCACCTTGACGATATCGCCGAACATGCGGTTGACGTCCGCATAGGCCTTGCTCACCTCGTGCCAGCGGTGCTCGATGCCCATGGAGCGCGCCTGTTCGCGCAGGTTTGTATATTGCCCGCCGGGCATTTCGTGGTGATAGACGTCCGCCGTGCCGGAGCGGATGTCGCTTTCGAATCCCACATAGAGTTCGCGCACCTGGCCCCAATATTCGGCAATGGCTTCGAGCGCGTCATGATCGAGACCGGGATCGCGTGCCGTGCCCTTTAAGGCGGCGGCGATCGATCCCATGGGCGGTTGCGAGGTGAGGCCGCTCATCGAATCCATGGCGGCATCGGCGGCATCGACGCCAGCTTCCGCCGCGGCGAGCACGGTGGCGGCCGACAAGCCGCTGGTGTCATGCGTGTGGAAATGGATGGGAATGGAAATCTCGCGCTTCAGCGTTGAGAAAAGCACCCGCGCGGCGGCGGGTTTCAACAGCCCCGCCATGTCCTTGATGCCGAGGATATGGGCGCCTTCTCGTTCCAGCTGGCGGGCGATCCTCACATAATAGTCGAGATCGTATTTGGGCCGCTTCGGATCGAGAATGTCGCCCGTGTAGCAGACCGCCGCTTCGAGCAGTTTTCCCGAACGCAGCACCGCCTGCATCGCCACCTTCATGTTCTCGGCCCAGTTGAGCGAGTCGAAGACGCGGAAGATATCGATCCCGGCGCCCGCCGCCTGGGCCACGAAATGCTCGACCGCATTGTCGGGATAGTTGGTATAACCAACCGCGTTGGCCGAACGCAACAGCATCTGCAACAGGTGGTTCGGCATGGCCTGGCGGAGCTTGGCCAGCCGCTCCCACGGGTCTTCCTTCAGGAAGCGCATGGCGACATCGAAGGTGGCGCCGCCCCAGCATTCGACCGAAAACAATTGCGGCAGCAGCACCGCGTAAGACGGAGCGATCCGTGCGATGTCATGGGTGCGCATGCGCGTCGCCATCAGCGACTGATGGGCATCGCGCATCGTTGTGTCGGTGATGAGCAGGCGCTCCTGGGCCTTCATCCATGAAGCCACCGCTTCCGGCCCCTTGTCGTCCAGCATCTGCTTCAGGCCGGCCGGAGGACTCATGCCGCGCACATCGGGCACGATCGCCGGATGAAACCGTTTCGGACGCACCCGGCCCGCCACTTCCGGATTGCCATTGACGATGACATCGCCGATGAAATTCAGAAGCTTCGTGGCGCGGTCCTTGCGGAGCGGCAGATCGAAAAGCTCTGGCGTCTCGTCGATGAAGCGGGTGGTATAGTCGCCCGACAGGAACTTCGGATGGGCGATCAGGCCCTCGACGAATTGCAGGTTGGTCGAAACACCCCGGATGCGGAATTCGCGCAAGGCCCGGTCCATGCGGGCGATGGCCTCGGCGGGCGTCGATCCCCAGGCCGTTACTTTCTCAAGCAGGGAATCATACCAGCGTGTCACCAGAGCGCCCGAATAGGCGGTGCCGCCGTCGAGCCTTATGCCGAAGCCCGTGGCGCCGCGATAGGCCTTGATGCGCCCATAGTCGGGAATGAAGTTGTTGAGCGGGTCTTCCGTCGTCACCCGGCATTGCAGCGCATGGCCCCGCAGGCTGATCTCCGCTTGCGGCGGCACACCCGTCTCGTCCGTTCCGAGCCGGCCGCCCATGGCCACGCGGATTTGCGCCTTCACGATGTCGATGCCGGTCACCACTTCGGTGACCGTATGCTCGACCTGAATGCGCGGATTGACCTCGATGAAGTAGAAAGCCCCGGTATCGCTGTCCATCAGGTATTCGGCGGTGCCGGCATTCACATAATTCGCCGCCCGCGCCAGGCGCAGCGCGGACTCCGCCAATTCCTTGCGCCGCGCATCATCGAGATAGGGGGCGGGCGCGCGCTCCACCACTTTCTGATTACGCCGCTGCACCGTGCAGTCGCGCTCGAAGAGATGATAGATGTTGCCATGGCTGTCGCCCAGCAGCTGCACCTCCACATGCCGGGCGCGCTCGACCAGTTTCTCGAGATAAACCTCGTCCTTGCCGAAGGCCGCCTTGGCCTCGGCCTTGGCCGCCGCCACCTGATCGAGCAGGACCGCCTCATCGCGCACCACGCGCATGCCGCGGCCGCCGCCACCCCAACTCGCCTTGATCATCACCGGCAAACCCACCACCCGGGCTTGCGCCATGATCTCGGATGGATCGGACGGCAAGGGCCCGGTGGCGGGCATCACCGGCACCTTGGCCCTGACCGCCAGCTCGCGCGCCGCCACCTTGTTGCCGAGCAGCCGCATCGTGCCCGCATCGGGGCCGACGAAAATGATGCCATTGCGGGCGCAGGCCTCGGCGAAGTCCGGATTCTCCGACAGGAAGCCATAGCCCGGGTGAATAGCGTCGACGCCCGCATCCTTGGCAATGCGGATCATGTCAGCGATGTCGAGATAGGCCTGCACCGGCCCCTTGCCCTCGCCCACCAGATAGCTCTCGTCCGCCTTGAAACGGTGCAGCGAGAAGCGATCCTCGTTGGAATAGATGGCCACCGTGCGGATGCCGAGCTCGGTGGCCGCCCGGAACACGCGGATGGCGATCTCGCCACGGTTGGCAACCAGAAGCTTGGCGATCTGCTGCATCGAAGGGTCTCCAGGGGCCGCGGCAGGGGCAGGCGGCACATCCGCCGCGACCATAAATCACTTTGTATCCATGTACATAAGGTTTGCGCCGGCCCAGCGCCAATCTGCCGGAAAAACGTTTCTGCTGCCCGGTAATCCGGCAAATTCATGCCGCCGCAGCGATCCCCAAGGGGTGGCGCGCCAACAGCATCGGGCGAAAGTTCAAAGGCGGGGGCAGGCAGTGTTGACTTTGGGCCGTGACCGAGGCCCGCCTCGGTTTCGAACGGCCTGCCGCTGGACCAGCTGCATCCCGGCCTGCTGGAACCCGCCGCCGCAACACAAACACTATCACATGTTGCGGATTTCAAGTTACAAGGGGGACCGCCGAAGGCGGTGGAGGGGGAAGCGCCGCGAGTCCGATCCCCGGCAGCATTTGCCGCGCCACCCCCTGCGGTTCCAGCGGCCCCCAAGCTTCGCTTGGAGGAGGACAATCCGCGCCATCCAAATTGCGTATTGATCAGCCGGATTTCGTATCAAACCCGCAACCCGCGTGCAACCGGCGCCAAAACGGAGTGCGGCGCAAATCAGTCCCAACCAACCGCTCTCACTTGCTGATCCAGATCTCAAGGACATTGGGCACGATGATCGACAGTGGCCGCACACTAACTGGATGGCCTGCGGCGGCGAGATCGGCCGCCAGCAGTTCGGCGGCGCGCCGGTCGGCATCGCGCTTCGCCGAGTAGCGCACCTCATTCAGACCCTCCGCCGCGGCGATCCGTTCCTCGCCGGGCATCGGAATGTTCCAGCCCAGCGCGCGCAACTTTGCGCTGAGTCGCTGCGCCTGCGGGCGCGGCATGACTGCAAATTGGACATAGACGGTCTGGCTGCTGGGCTGAATGGCAAGCCTGCGCTTCAGCGTGTCGGCTGCCACGTCCGGGGCTGCCACGTTCAGATCGGCGGCTGCCCGGCGCGCGCCGGCATAGATGGCAAGCCAATCAGGCCTCAACCACAGCGTCGGCGGCACCGACAGCAGCGCTTCGACGATCATCCCCATGGACTCCTTGTCGAGTGCGGTGATCGCGGGAACGGTGCCCGCCGGCACCAGCGCCGCGACCACTTTTTGGACCTCGCCAACCGGCAGGTTGCGGTTTGAAAGAACATCGGTCACTGCGCGGAGAACGGCAAGGCGCTCACCACCGCCGAGGCTTCCGAGCGAACGTAGCCGATTCGCCAGCGCCTCGCCCGCCGTTCCGTCCGGGCCGGGGTTCTTGAGCGAATCAGTCCACCCGATGAGATCGCCGAAATCGAGATGCGTCATTGCCTCGAGCTTGGCGATCGCGATGCGGAACCTGTCTGGCGAAAACTCCCGGTAGTCGGTTTGGCGCGGAATGAGAAAGGCGTCGACCGCGAATTCGGGGTCGCGCGCCTCGCCCTTGACGGCGGTGGGAACCGCCGAGACGGCGACCTTCCAGTAGGCAACAGGAAGCTCGGCGCCGCCGCCCGGCGGGCTTGCCTCGCCGAACACCGGTCCGGTGAAGATCGTGACCCGATTGGCCAGCGGATTGTGCTGGTTTCTCACCCAGTCCTCGAGCCCGGCCCACACTCCGCGATTGAAGGCTTGGCGTTGCGGCGTGGCATTGGTGAGGACGTTGACATTGAGCGAGAGCGCAAGTCCCGCCTCACCCGGATCACTGCCCGTGTCCTGACCCCACGCGATATCGTCCAGGGAGGCGAGCGGTGCCGCAACCAACTCCCCGTCGAACCACCGTGGGTCAGGCTGCAGGGCCGGGCTCACGCGGCGATCGGGCACCATTCGGCCGCCGGTGTTTTGCAGAATCAATCGCGACGAACGGTCGACATTGACAGCCGCATAGACCGCGCTTCGCCGCGATCGGCTCAGGAGCACGGAATAGTGCAGATAGTTGACTGGTTCATAGGTCTCGATGGCCCCCCGCGTGCCGCTGGGCGACGGCGCGGGAACCGCGGCGTCAAGGAAGTTCGCCTGGTAGCCCGGCAGGCTGTCGGGAAGCGTGGTGGGCACCTTTCCGATCAACTCCGCGAGGGCATTGAAAAGGTCCTTGGGAAGCTTTTCGGTCTTAAGCGACCCGCTCTTCACCTGGTTCACCAGTTCGACGAGCGCCGGCTGCCGTATCTCGAGACCGAGATCTTGGAGTGGCAAATGGCCGCCGGCGAGTTGTTGCGCGATGATCCTTATGGCGGTTCCGAATGCCGACTGCGCGGCACTCAGTTCGTCTGCCCGCTTCGTTGCCTCGTCGGCGCGCTGGCGGGCGCGGACGAGTGCATCCTGCGCCTGCTGGAGAGCATCATTGGCGAGCCGCTGCGCATCCATGGCGCGCTTGCGGTCGTCCTGGGCTTCCTTCAGCGCCGCGGAGGTCTGGTCGATCTGGTCGCTCAATTCACCGTTCAGTTTGAGCGCGGCGTCGCGCTGAAGATAGGCGATGACGGCCAATCCTACGGCGACGGCTGAAAACAGGGCAAACAGTGTGATCAGCATATTCTTGGTGCGGCCGCGCGATTTCTTGCTATCCGCCTCCATCTTGGCGCTTGCTTCAATGAATTGATCGATGTCCGGACCGCCGGGAATCTTGATCGCCTCGGCAAGCGCCTGACCACGCAGAAGATATCCATCGAAACCGGTCTCGACCCATTGCCGCGCCTGAGCCGCGATCCGGATATGCAACCGCTCCTGCTCGATGGCGGGATCGCCTCCGGCGCCGGACTGCGGCGGCGGAGACTTGGTTGGTGCGGCCTGCGGATCTGCCGCCGCCGCCGGTTCACCGGCGGTGGCCGGTTCCGCCCCGGGACTCTCCGTCGAAGTGGCGCTCTCCTCGGCGGTTTCCGCCTTTTCAGCGGTATCGGCGCCATCGAAGGAGTCGAGCCGGGCGGGGCGGACATCGGTGCTTGTGAGGCCGGCACGCGACTGCAACTCGGCCGACCAGTAGTCGATGATGCGCTGTGCCGCGCGGCGCTCGGATTCCCGCGCGATGCCAATGCCAGTGCGGCATGCCTTGTCGAGAAAGCCGCGGATCATTGGTGCATCCGGCAGGCGCACGCCAATCGGCACCGAGCTATCGGCCGCCACGTTTCGTTTCGAACTGGCCCAGACAGACTCGGCCTCCGATGCCATCCGCATCATCTGGAGGTGGGCCATCTTGATATCGGCAAGGCTGTGGAATGCCGGATTGGCGGTTGGTGACGGCAGTTCGGCGGCAGCGCTCATGGATTCAACTCCTCCAGAATTCTGTGCAGCGGGTCGCTGATCCGGACCAGCGAGGCGCATTCCGCCTTCAGTTCGAAATCGACATTGACGAAGCGCTGCTGCGCCTCGTCACGATAGGCCTCGAAAGCGAGGATGAATTTTTCATCAATTTTTTCACGCGCCAGCAGATCGCTGACATCAGTCGTGTAGGCTTCGATCGCCCGTGTCCACCGTCCGCCGGCGTCGAGCGTAATCAGGGTCTGGACCCTGGCCTTGACGATTCGCCACACCGGCGCGAATTGAAAAGGCAGCGTCGGATCGGCTGGCGACGCGCCGCCGCCGCGGTCGGCGGACTCGATCATTTCCATCAGGTCGTAGAGACGGTTGTCGACATCCTGCCAGAGCCCATGCTCGCGCACCCGGGCGCTGATGGCGGCGGAGAGCAGCAGAATGGCCTCGCGCGCGTTCTCGACCGGCGCCTGCGCCGTGTCGTCGTCCGGCAGCTTTGCCGCGATTTCCCCCAGTCCGGCGGCCAGGATGCCGAAAGGCAGCCGCTTCGCGGTCTCGAGGATCTGCTGGTTGAGCCGGTGCGGCGTGACCCGCAAAATGCGCCGGACCTCCAGCAACGGCTCGAAGACACCGGGAGAGCGGGAGTCGATTTCCTCCTGCAGCACGCCCGCGGCGTGGGTAAGGTCGTTGTGCCAGATCTCGTCGAATTCGCGTATTCCGGGGCTGTCTGGCAACTGGCCGATCCATTGCCGGATCGTCTGGCTGAGCAGACGCAGCGAGCCGAGGAACTTGCGCAGCTCCCGTGCGCCCTTGTCGGTGCCGATGTCACGCGCCGCGACGAACAGGTCCTGGAAGCTTCCAACCGCATATTGAAAACTATGCAGCGCGTCATGCAGGTTCTTGTAGGCGGCGAGCGTGTCGATAGAGCTGATGGCGCCTTCCAACTGGTCATTCGCGGCGAGGATCGCCTGGATATCGCGTGGCTGCTTGTTGACGGCGTCGAGTCCCGCCCGCGCCGCATTGACGCGCTCCTCGATGGTGATGCCCGGCAGCTCCAGTGTCGGCTTGAAGCCCGTGGCGACCTCGCCGAGATAGGCCTTGCACAGGCTGGCGCATTGTGGATTGTCCTCGACCACGATGCCGAACAGCTTCACGGTGAACTTCTGCGCGTTCGTGTAGTCGAGAATGTTGAACCAGGTGGTCAGCGCCGAGCCCTGAAGATTGATCGCGCCGGCCACGATCTCGGCACGCTTGGTCACCGACAACCAATCGTTTGGAAGCGGATAGAGTTCCGCCAGCATCAGCCTGAGTTCGAAGGAGGCGCGAATGGCTTACTCTCCCATCATCGCTGACTTTCAGGGGTTGGCCGCGAGGCCGGCGATCACCCTGTCGATCGCAATGCCTTCGTTGCGGTAGTAGGTCGACTTGGTCTTCGCATTGGGTTCATCCAGCCAGCCGCCGCTGTGATGCAGCGCCACGAGATTCCATTCGGTGTCGAAGACCGGCGAGCCTGACGATCCCGGCAGCGTGTCGGTGAGGTACTGGACGCGGCCGCCACCGGCGAAGGCCACGACATTGGCGACGAAGGACAATTGCTTCTGGGCTCCGCCGGGATGCTGGATGATGTTGACGTGATCGCCTGCCTTGACCGCGGCCGGTTTCATATCCAACGTCCCCCACTTGGAGACATCTCCCTTGATGCGGACCGCCGTCCAGTCATCATTATCCTTCGGTGAAGTGCGGAAAAATTCGTCCTGCGCCAGTCCGAATTCCTCGAATTGCGCGTCGAGGCCCGCCACCGTCTTCTGGTAGTTGAACTGGACGACGGCTGTTGCGGCAGCAGCTGCGTCAGGCAGCACATGATTGTTGGTAACGAGCGTGTTGCCCGCCGTTACGAAACCGGTGCCGGAACTGCCGTCGGCCAGCTTTACCCGGACCACCGACCGCGCGCGGATCAGCCCGAGCTCGAGATAGCTGATGGCGACCAGCGTGCTGCGCGCTCCGATGATCTTTTCAAGCTGGGCGGGCGCGTTCGTTCCTTTCCAGTCGGCGAGCTTCGGACCCTCGACTGGCGGAGGCGGCGCCGCCACCTTCGTCTGTTTCAAAGCCTGGTCATCGGGATTTTCCTCGATGGCGAAATCCAGAAGCACATCGAGTTTGGATTCATGTTTGGCTCTCTCGATGATAAAAAACCAATTGCTGATCGACTTGCTTTCAAATTGAATCTGAGGTGTGGATAATCCAACTCCGGTTGCGACGCGCATGCCGTCGCTCAATAGCGGATAAAGGTTGGCGAGCATGCGGATGAGGTTGTTCAGGTTGGTCCGGGACCAGTCGGTCATCTGTTTTCCTCCCCTTGCACGGCATACAGCAGCGCCGCGATCTTGCCGGCCCGTTGAGCGCCATCCACGAGGCGGATGGCTTCGTCTCCGACGCTGCCACCCTCGGACCAGCGGTTCGGCGGAAGTTCGACGCCTGTCGAGAGGCGAATGAGGTCGTTCCGGTCCTTGGATGACAGCAGTTCCAGCAAGGCCTCGATCGTATCTTGACCTTGCATCTCGTCGTCGATCCGGGATTCGATGACGTTAAGTGCGGCGGCTTCGCCGCGGCGCATGTCTTCGGGACTTGCGAACGTCGCCGGCCACATCGGGTCAACGAGGTCAGCACCGGTCAGATAGATACCGTCCCTGCTCTGGGCTGTCCTGTACTTTTCGAAGAAGGTGCCAAGATTTTTATGAAAGTCTTTCTGCCGGGTTTGCGATGTCGCGTAGACGAAGTCGTGAAGCTGCGTCCCCAATTTTTGTGACGTATATTCCATGATTGCGAAGGGATGTACTTCGACCGGTGCCTTGAGGCCCTTCTGCACGGAGACGTCATCGGATTTCCGAAATACCAGGCAGTTGCGTGCCAGTCCCGCAAGCTGGGGAAACTGCCGGGACCAAGTCAGCGGCATCGGCTGCCAGGCCGCGCGGCCCTGGATGACGGTGCCTTCCTCAAGCTTCAATTCATCCCAGATCTCGGGCGAGATGAGGGCTGGCACGCCTGCCGACGCATTGAGCGAGGTAGTCAGCGTCACCAAGCGACAACCGCTTTCCGATGGTGGGAGCCGGATCGTGCCGACACCGCCGGACACGACTCGAGACTTCGCCAGTGGCCGCAACGTCACGAAATCGCCGATTGGATTTTCGACATCGGACTGCTCAATCTCCCGGCGCCGAACCGAACTTCGTTGCCAATATAAACCGGGAATGCGCGCCACCCACTCGGATAAGGCTGCTTCGACAATGTCGACTCGGCAGGCCTTGGACGAACTTCCGAGTGACTCCCAAAAATGCTGGTCATCGTAGTAGAGTCCGCTCAACTCGATATGCTGCGGCGTAACAGCAACGGTCAGCGGTTCGTCGGCCAGCTTGTAGTTGGCCAGGGATTCCCCAACCAGACTCGCCATAAATCCCCGCTCCAGGGCGGATGACAATCGGGCGCTTGTCGCAAGAGCGGCCATCTCTCAGGCCCTCCCCTTCCGCCGCTTCGAGCCGGCGCGGAGGGCGATCTCGGCGCCGCGCACCGTGTCGTACTGGTCGGCTTCGCGGATCGAGGCGTGGAAGGCAACCCCGGTCATCGCCGAGATTTCGGCGATCGGATACATGAGGCCGGCGAATTCCTCGGCGACGGCGAACTCGAGCGGCACATCGGTGAGATCCTGTTCCAGCACGAAGCCGTAGCTGGCGATCCCCTCGCTCACCCGGGCCACCACCACCTTCCAGAAGCGGCGCGGCACCGGCGCCCGCAACACCTCGCCCTTCGCACCCTTGCCGGTAAAAGTTTGATCGTCGCCGGCGAGCACCGGACCCGCGAAGACGCAGAGCCGCTCGCTCGCCGCTTCCGACAGGACGTGGTTCTCGAGATCGCCCCAGTTGCGTTCGCCGCTGTCGGAGCGGTTGTAGCCGTCGACCTGCGGCGAACAATTGGTGACATGGAAGGAATCGACATTGCCCTTGAGCAGGTGTTCGAAGGTCCGCCCCCAGGCGACGTCGTCGCGCCGGACAATGTGGCCCTTGTCGAAGGCACCCTGGTCCTGGGAATAGAAGATTTCCGGGATCTGGTATTTCGCGTCGAGCCGCAGGTCCGGAAACCAGCGTTCGCTGAACAGCCCCTTGCGCGAATAGTTCCTGCCCGCCTCCGGCTCGCGCAAGTCCTCCTCCTCGGTGACGTTGGAGGCCGTGAACAACGCCAGCTTGCGCTTCGCATGCACCGCGAGGGAGAAGTTCTGGTAATCGAGGCGCGTGCCACCGGCTTTCAACGTGGCGAGCACCGCGGGGTCGGCGGCCTCGGGCATCGGCACGGCGACGGCCGGAAGCGTGGTGCCAGCGGCGAGGAAGTTCTCGTCGTAGCCGCGCCGGCCCTGGTAGTCGGCGGCCGTCTTCGGAACGACGCTGCCCCCGGGGGGCGTGGGCTTCGGCATCGCGACGGCCACCGCCTCGGGAGCCGCGGCGCGTGCCGGTTGAGTTTTGCCCAGCGCCACAGTGATCCGCAACGG
>JANPCA010000382.1:0-8010 GCA_031430715.1 Hyphomicrobiales bacterium
ACCGGCATCGTCTTCAAGATCCAGGCCAACATGGACCCCAATCACCGCGACCGCATTGCCTTCATGCGGCTCGCCTCGGGCAAGCTCACACGCGGCATGAAAGTCAAGTTGGTGCGCACCGGCAAGATGGTGGCCTTGAACTCGCCGCAGTTTTTCTTCGCCCAGGACCGCTCCATTGCCGATGAGGCCTATGCGGGCGATGTGGTCGGCATTCCCAATCATGGCCTGTTGCGCATCGGCGATACGCTGACCGAGGGCGAGGACATCGTTTTCACCGGCGTTCCGAGCTTCGCGCCGGAAATCCTGAGGCGGGTGAAGCTCGGCGATCCGATGAAGGCCAAGAAGCTGCGCGAGGCGCTCGAACAACTGGCGGAGGAGGGCGTGGTGCAATTGTTCATTCCGGCCGACGGTTCTCCGGCCATCGTCGGCGTGGTCGGCGCCTTGCAGCTCGACGTGCTGGCCGATCGGTTGGCCAATGAATATGGCGTGCCGGTGACGTTCGAGCCGTCGCGTTATGAAGTGATGCGCTGGATTGCCTGCGATGACGCGAAGACCCTCGACGAGTTCATCGCCGCCAACCGCTTTTCCATTGCCAACGATCTTGACGGCGACCCGGTGTTCATGGCCCAGTCGGCCTTCAGCATGAACTATGTGCTGGAGCGGGCGCCCGGTATCAAGGTCACCGAGATCAAGGAAATGCACAAGGCGGCATGAGCATCCTCTCTCCCTATCTGCCCGCCGATTTCGGCTGGCCGCAATTCGTGGCGGTGGCGCTGATCTTCGGACTGTGGGGCTTCTACTCGCCGATCCTGCAAGTGATCGGCAAGGGCTCGCTCAATTCGCAGCTGCACGCCGTGCGCCTGCGCTGGCTGCAGATGCACCAGGGCGTGGACCGCGAACACCGGGTCTTCGACGCCATCCTGCTTGGTCATATTTCCACGTCGATTTCCTATTTCGGTTCGGCGACACTGATCGTTCTCGCGGGCCTCGTCGGCACGCTGGTTAACGTCAATCATCTCTATATCGTGACGCGCGGCCTGCGCTTTCTCGACACCAAGATGACGGCCGATCTCTTCACGCTTTACTTTGCCCTGCTGACATTGATCCTTGTCTTGAGCGTTTTCGCCTTCACCTATGCGCTGCGCAAGATGTCCTACACCTTCGCCCTGCTCGGCGGTTTGCAGGCGGCGCCGGCGCATACGCCCGAAACCCGCATCATGGGCGAACAGGCGGCCATCGTTCTCACCGAGGCGGTACGCTCGATCAACAATGGAATTCGAGGATTCTATTACGCCATCGCGGCGCTGTTCCTGTTCGCGGGGCCAACTGCGAGCATCGGTGCGACGCTGATCATCACCGGATTGCTCTATTATCGCCAACTCTATTCGCCGACGGCGCGGGCCATCGCGCGCTATGTCGAGGCGCTGAAGAAGACCGGCTGATGAAATCCTTCTCCCCTCGCGGGAGAAGGAAGATTATCCCTTCAACCCCGCTGCCTCGCGCGCCAGCGTTTCGATTGCCGCCCAGTCCTTGGCGCCGATCAGCTTCTTCGGTGCCATCCAGGAGCCGCCGATGGTGATGACGTTGGCGAGCTTGAGATACCTCGGTGCCGATTCGAGCGTGATGCCGCCGGTCGGGCAGAAGCTCACTTGCGGCAAGGGCGAGGCGAGCGCGCTCAAGTAAGCGGCACCGCCCGCCGGTTCGGCGGGGAAGAATTTCTGGAAGCGGTAGCCGCGCTCGATCAGCGCCATGCATTCCGATGCCGAGGCGCTGCCCGGCAGCAGCGGCACCATCGAATCTTCTGCCGCATCGAGCAGCTTGCGGGTAGCACCGGGCGACACGGCGAACTTGCAGCCGATGTGTTCGGTCTCGCGCAGCTTCTAGCCATCGAGCACGGTGCCGGCGCCGACGATGGCGCCTTCCACTTCCGCAATAATGGCGCGAATGCAATCGAGTGCCGCTTTGGTACGGAGCGTGATCTCCAGCACCGGCAAGCCGCCCTTGACGAGGGCGCGGGCCAGCGGTACGGCATCGGCGATATTCTCGATGACCAGCACCGGAACGACGGGCGCCGATTTCAGGATCGCTTCCATGCCCTTTTGATAATCATGCGTCATTTCATGCCACCTCGAAAATGGACGCGCCCTGATCGGCGCGGCCGGTAAGGTTCCGGAAGGCGGCGAAGAGTTCGCGTCCCGTGCCGGTTTGATTGCGGGCGAGGTCGGCCTGCACCGGCTGGCGCAAGCCGAACTCGGCGGCGTCGACCAGAACCTCAAGCGTCCCGGCATCGGCGTCGAGGCGGATCATGTCACCATCGCGGATTTTCGCAATGGGTCCGCCATCGACCGCTTCCGGTGTCACGTGGATGGCGGCGGGCACCTTGCCAGACGCCCCCGACATGCGGCCATCGGTGACCAGCGCCACGCGGAAACCCTTGTCCTGCAGCACGGCCAATGGCGGGGTCAGGCGGTGCAATTCCGGCATGCCGTTGGCCCTGGGGCCCTGGAAGAGGACCACGGCCACCACGTCGCGGTTCAACTCGCCCGCGTTGAAGGCGGCGTGCAGTTCTTCCTGCGAATGGAAGACGCGGGCCGGGGCTTCGATCATGTGGCGGTCATCGGGGATCGATGAGGACTTGATGACGGCCGAGCCCAGGTTGCCATCGAGCACGTTCAGTCCGCCGGTTGGCTGGAAGGGATTGCCGCAGGCGCGCAGCACCGTTTCGTCGCCGGAGGTCTCGGCGGCATTCACATAAGCAAGCTCGCCATCGGCGCCGAGGCGGGCCTCCTTGGTGTAGCCGTCGAGCCCGGTGCCCATGATGGTCGAGACATCCTCATGCAGCAGGCCCTCGCAGAGCAACTCGCGGATCAGAAAACCCATGCCGCCGGCCGCGTTGAAATGGTTCACATCGGCTTTGCCATTGGGATAGATGCGGGTCATCAGCGGGATGACGTGGGAGAGAGTGGCGAAGTCTTTCCAAGTCACAACAATTCCCGCCGCCGCCGCCATGGCGATGATGTGCATGGTGTGATTGGTCGAGCCGCCGGTGGCCAGCAAGCCGACGACGCCGTTGACCACTGCTTTCTCGTCGTAGATGCGGCCGATGGGCATGTAAGCATTGCCGAGCGCGGTGATCGACAGGGCTTGCTTCGTAGAGGCGCGGGTGATCGCATCGCGGAGCGGCGTGCCGGGATTGACGAAGGTCGAGCCCGGCAGATGCAGGCCCATGATCTCCATCAGCATCTGGTTGGAATTGGCCGTGCCATAGAAGGTGCAGGTGCCGGGGCCATGATAGGATTGCGCCTCGGCCTCGAGCAGTTCGGCGCGGCCCACTTTGCCCTGCGCATAGAGCTGGCGGACCTTGCCCTTCTCCTCGTTGGGCAACCCGCTGGTCATCGGCCCCGCCGGAATGAACACGGCGGGGAGATGGCCGAAGGACAGCGCACCCATGACCAGGCCGGGGATGATCTTGTCGCAGACACCCAGATAGACAGCGGCGTCGAACATCTGGTGCGACAGGGCGACGGCGGTTGAGAGCGCGATCACGTCACGCGAGAACAGCGACAACTCCATGCCAGTCTCGCCTTGGGTGACGCCGTCGCACATGGCGGGAACGCCGCCCGCAACTTGAGCCGTGCCACCTGCGTCACGCGCCGCCTGGCGGATCAGTTCGGGGTACGTCTCGAAGGGCTGATGCGCCGAGAGCATGTCATTGAAGGAGGTGACGATGCCGAGATTGGGACCCTGGCCATTGCGCAGCTCGTTCTTGTCGTGTGGACCGCAGGCGGCAAAGCCATGGGCGATATTGGCGCAGCCCAGCGCCTTGCGCTTGGGCTGGTGGGCGATGGCCCGGTCGATCTTGTCGAGATAACGGGCGCGCGAGGCCTTGCTGCGGGCGATGACCTGCTCGGTGACGGCGGAAATGGTGGAATGGACGGGCATCGAAGCCTCCTGTCAGGGACACCAGTAGAGGGTAACCGGGGTGGCGCTGCGCAGGACGGCGCGGACCGGCATGTCCGCCTCGGGGCCATCGCCCAGCGCCTTGTTCAGCACGGACTTCTTGTCGGCGCCTTCGATGTGGAGCTTCAGGCGTCCGGCCGCTTCGAGCACGGGCAAAGTGAATGTGAGGCGTGCTTCGCCGGCTCCCGGCGCCGTTATTTCGATGAGGCGCTTGGGCGTATCACTATCCAAGGCCTCGGTCAGCCGGTCACCGCCGGGAAAGAACGATGCGGTGTGGCCGTCGCTGCCCATGCCGAGGACTGCGACGTCGAAGGGCGGCAGATCGGCCGCGGCAGCGTTGCCAAAGAGAGGCACGAAGGTGGCGTCCGCCGCCCTGTTGGTGAGCAGGCTCTGGCGCACCAGGCGGGCGTTGGAGCGCTCGCTCGATTCGGGCACCTGGCGCTCGTCGACCAAGGTCACCGTCACGCGCTGCCAGGGCAGGTCGATTTCCGAGAGCTTGGAAAAGAACAATTTCGGCGTCGTGCCGCCGGAGACGGCCAGCGTGGCGCGGCCCTTGGCGGCGATGGCGCGGCGCAGTTCGTCAGCGACATCCTTGGCCAGGCTTTCGGCCAATGTTTCGCGCGCGGAGAACACCCGTTCGGCTTCAATCATAGGTCTTGATCCTCATACCAGGTTCGGCCATCGCGCTCGATCAGGGCGACGGCGGCGGAAGGGCCCCAGGTACCCGATGTATATTGCTTGGGCATGTCGGTCGACGCGGCCCAGGCTTCGAGGATCGGATCGATCCAGGCCCAGGCGGCCTCGACTTCATCGCGGCGCATGAACAGCGTCTGGCTGCCGCGCACCACGTCCATGAGCAGGCGCTCATAGGCATCGGCACCGCGCCCGCCGAAGGCGTCGGCAAAGCTCATGTCGAGGGGCACGTGGCTCAAGCGCATGCCGCCGGGGCCGGGGTCCTTGATCATCAGCCACAGCTTCACGCCCTCATCGGGCTGCAGCCGGATCACCAGGCGGTTGGGGGCGATGGGGCCCGCCGCGCCGTCGAACACCGAATGCGGAATGGGCTTGAAGGTGACGACGATTTCCGAGACGCGCGACGGCAGGCGCTTGCCGGTGCGGAGATAGAAGGGAACACCACTCCAGCGCCAGTTGGCGATGTCGGCCTTGAGCGCCACGAAGGTTTCGGTCTTCGAGGTGGCCGATCCCAACTCCTCATGATAGCCCTTGACGGCGCCACCATCGCCGGCCCCGGCGCGGTATTGGCCGCGCACGGTGAAATTGGCGACGATATCGCCCGTCACCGGCTTCAGGGCCTTCAGCACCTTCAGCTTCTCGTCGCGCAGCGCGTCGGCGGCAGCAGAAATCGGCGGCTCCATGGCGACCAGGCACAGGAGCTGCAGCATGTGGTTCTGCACCATGTCGCGGAGTGCTCCCGCCGTGTCGTAGTAGCCGGCGCGGGCCTCGACCCCTAGGGTTTCGGCGACGGTGATCTGCACGTGGTCGATATGGGCCGAATTCCAGACGGGCTCGAACAGGGCATTGGCAAAGCGCAGCGCCATCAGGTTCTGCACGGTCTCTTTGCCGAGATAATGGTCGATGCGGTAAATCTGCGGCTCAGTGAAGACCCTGCCGATGGTCTCGTTGAGGGCAAAGGCCGAGGCGCCCGATTTGCCCAACGGTTTTTCGATCACCACGCGGGTTAGGGGCGTCACCAGATTGTGAGCCCCGAGCTTTTCGCAGATCGGCCCGAAGAGATCGGGACCGACCGCCAGGTAGAAGACGCGGACCCGGCCGGCGCCGGATTTCAGGGCTTTCTCAAGCTCGCTCCAGCCCTGCTTCTGGGCGGCATCGGCGGTGATGTAGCTGAGGCGCTCAAGAAAGCGCGTGAGCACATCGGCTGGGCGCTGGTCCTGGGGCACATGGGCCTCGACCGCCGCCTTGGCGAAGGCGCGGAACTCCTTGTCCGGCATGGCGCGCCGCGACGAGCCGATGATGCGGGCACCGGTGGGGATCTGGCCCTGGACGTCGCGGTGAAACAGGCCGGGAAGAAGTTTGCGCTGCGAGAGATCGCCCGTGGCGCCGAACACGACGATGTCGAAGAGGTCCACAGGAATGATGCGCGGGGTCATGATGGTGTTTCCGCTTCCTTCTGATGTGCGCCGCTCAGATAGCGCTTCTGGATGAGTAGTCAAACACTATGGCAATAATTCAACGCAAGAGATTTATTGCTTTTTCTCTTGTTCTGCACCATGGTTCTTGAAAAATCAGGCTTTTCGGGAGGATCACATGATTGTCTGTTGCGGCGAGGCGCTGATTGATTTCCTGCCCGGAAAATCGGCGGATGGCGGTTCCGCTTACCAACCGTTCTGTGGTGGGTCGGTGTATAACACCGCCATCGCACTGGGGCGGCTGGGAATCAGGACCGGCTTCTTCAGCGGACTCTCGACGGATTTCTTCGGCGACATGCTGAAGGAGGGACTCAAGGCCAGCAACGTCGATCTGAAATATACCAAGATCTGGGATCATCCGTCCACTCTGGCCTTCGTCAAACTCAGCGATGGCCATGCGCGCTATTCCTTCTTCGACGACAATTCGGCAAGCCGCATGCTGACCAGGAAAGATTTGCCGAAGCTGGACAAAAAGGTCGAGGCCCTGCATTTCGGCTCGATCAGCCTCATCCCGGAACCGGGCGGAGCGACTCTTGAGACCCTGATGAAGCGCGAAACGAAAACCAGGGTTACCTCGCTCGATCCCAATATCCGGCCCAGCCAGATCAAGGACCGCCGCGCCCATGTGGCCCGCCTCAACCGCATGATCGCCATGGCGGATATCCTCAAGATTTCGGATGAAGATGTCGCCTGGATGACGGGCAGGGCCGATTTCGCCAAGTCCGCCAAAAAGTGGCTGAAGGCGGGGGCAAAGATCGTCGTCATCACCAAGGGCGGCGAGGGGGTGGAGGCTTTTACCAAGCGCGATCAGTTGAGCCTTCCGTCTGAAAAGGTGAAGGTCGCCGATACGGTTGGGGCCGGCGATACGTTCACCGCCGGGCTGCTGGCTGCCCTGTCGAAGGCGAAGCTCTTGAACAAGAAGAATCTGGCCGAGATTTCGCGGGACGATCTCGAAGCGGCGCTCAAGTTCGCGGCTCGCGCCGCCGCCGTCACCGTCTCCCGCCCCGGCGCCGACCCGCCCTGGGCAAGGGAACTGGCTTGAGAGATGGATTCGTGGGCAATTCTGATTTCCGTTGAGGGCCAAGAGAAGTCACAATTCTCACGCGCCTCGCCACTCCTCTGGCATCTCGCCGGGGGCAGTCAGGGTAGTGGCTCGATCTCGTCGGACAGGATGCGCAAGTAGGCAATCAGATTTGCCCGTTCTGCCTCGTCTTCGATACCCGCGAATTTCATATGCGTTCCTGGCGCAATAATCTTAGGTCCCCAGATGAATGCGTTTAGGTCTTCGTAGCTCCACGACGCGCCCCAGTTTCTCAATGTCTCCGAATATGAAAATTTTTGCATCGATGCCTTCTGCCGGCCGACCACGGCCCAAAGATTGGGGCCCAATTTGCTGCCTTTCTGTAGTTCGATGTGGTGGCATCCCACACAATTTTTGACAAAGACAACCTGTCCTTTGGCGGGATCGGCAGTACCGAGCTTGGCCGAAATCGGCGCAATTCTTGGTGAGACAGCACCATGCGCGGCCAGGTAATCGGCGATCTCATGAAGTCCGATCAATCTCGCCGCGTGAATTGGCGTCTCGCGATCTTGATTGAGTGCATTCACGTCCGCCCCCAAGTCCACCAGTGCCGTTACACATTCGAAGCAACCGCTTTTGGCCGCCAAGTAAAGGGCCGATTTTGTCGCCAAGGCAGCGTTGGGATTGGCGCCGCTGGCGAGAAGCAGTTTGACCAGAATGGCGTTCTTGCGCTCGATGGCACCGAGAAGTGGCGGGCCAGAAGTTTTAGTTGTGAGATTGACGTCTGCCCCCCGCGCAATCAACAGTTTGGCGGCATCCTCATGGCCACGGCGGGCGGCATACCACAGTGGTGTCGCCCAG
>JANPCA010000383.1:0-4787 GCA_031430715.1 Hyphomicrobiales bacterium
GCGCGGTGTGCTTCACCGCCTTGTCCATGTCCTGGTCGAGGCACCACTTGAGATAGCC
Organism: Hyphomicrobiales bacterium; assembly: GCA_031430715.1. GTDB lineage: Bacteria > Pseudomonadota > Alphaproteobacteria > Rhizobiales > Aestuariivirgaceae > Aestuariivirga. The sequence goes on from JANPCA010000383.1 coordinate 59, forward strand.
GGTTTCGACATCGCCCCAGCGCTTGCCGAAATGCTTGCCGAAGCCGACCTTGACCAGCAGCGGCGGCTCTTTCGACCAGCGGGCCATCTCGGCGACTGTCACATCCTCGCCGATCTGGCGCATCAGGATGTGCGCGGTGACGAAACAATTCGGCAGCGCGCGATGCGGCGGCATGGCAAGATGATCGGGCAGCACCAGGCCAAGCCAGTAACGCAAGACCTGATTGGAATGACCCGGCGCATCCGGCCACAGGCGCAGCCCGATCTTGTAGGTGTCGAGCCACGGCACGTCGCCGCCGGTGAAGAAGTTCTGCTCGAACTCGGCATTGTGGGCGCAGAAATAGGCCGGGCGCTGATCGACGAGACGCGACAGCGCATGCTCGACCGGGATACCGGACGCGATCTCCGCATCGGTGATGTGATGCACGGCGCGGGCCGCGACATCGACGGTTACGGCGGTGCGCACGAAGCTCTGCCAGCCGGGCTCGACAATCTCAACAGCCTCGGCAGTCACCGCGAGGTTATAGTAAGCAGCCTCGACAATGGCCGCCGGATGCTCGGCCGTGGGGATGCCAGTAGACTCGAAATCGATGACGGTGATCCGCATTCCTATTCCCTCCTCAGATAGTTACCTGCGGCATCGCGTTTCATGCCGTCATCGCCAGCGTCGGCGGGATGGCCGCGCGGCACCAGGCGGGTGACGGATATGGCGGAAGCCAAGGGCGCGGCGTCGAGAAAATGCTCGGGCACCGGCGTGGTGCCGGCCTCGCCTGGCCAATCGCCATGCTGATCGTCGGACGGCGCGTGGCGGCGCAGGATCACGTAGCCCGAGAGCGCCATGGCCCGCACGATGTGGTGGTCAAACAGCCGGATGCTGGACTCGCACACACCGCGTTCGACGCCATCGGTTGACAACACCACGGCATATTCCTGCGCGAGGTGCAGATGCACCTTGGCCTCCTTGGCCCACGCGAAGCCACTCACAGCAGCACCGCGTCAGGGTCTTCGCCGTCCGGACTGCCGCCGGACTCATCGGGCGCGTCCGGCTGCGGTTGCGCGTCAGGCCCCGATGTGGGCTTGTCGCCCTCATCCCGCAAATTCTTCAACTCATCCATGATCGACTTGGCCGACTGGCGGTCGCCCTGGCTGGCGCCCTTCCACCACAGATCGAACGCCGCGGTTCCCTTGCGGGCGGCGGCGCGGGCGGTGTCGAGGACCGCGGCGCTGGTTGCGGGCGTTCCACCCCGCGCCCATTCCGCCATGCGGCGCCCCAGATCCTCGCTCAAGGGTTTGCCGTCGCCGAAGAAGTCCTTGAACTGCTCCGGCAGCTTCATCATCGCCCGCTCGCCCGGCTCATCGCTCCGCCAGGTCGGCACACCGTTCGATGACGGCAGCAGCAGGCAGTTGATGGTTTGCTCGTAAATAAATTCATCCCCGGCGATCGGCATCCAGCCCTGATTCTCGATGACGGTCTTGCCGTCCTTCTTGACGGGCTTCGCCTTTTCCTTGGCGCGGAAGCATGAGATAAAATTGCAGTTCATCTGCATCAGCCCGTTGATCAACTTGCGCCGCGCCGCCTTGGGGCCGGCCCAGGCGATCAAGTTCATGCGATCACGCTTGGCGTAGTCTTGGCCTGCCATGCGGTCGAGCTCGGCGGAATGTTGCTCGAGGACACCGCCCGGACCCTCGTGCTCATGCGAGAAACTGTCGACGATGACAACGCCGGCACCCTTCTTCACGCAGTGCTCGATGGCGCTGAGATAGTCGAGCGAGCCGAAGGGCGCGCCGAACTCAAGATGCCGGAACTTGAACTTGTCGGCGTAGTGCAGGCCGCGCCGCGCCTCGGTGTCGACCATGTAGATATCGCCGCCCGACACCTGCTGCACCCCGGAGGCCAGCCGCAGCGCCGAGAAAGTCTTGCCCGACCCCGACGGGCCCATGAGGCCGATGAGCAGCGGCGTTCCGCCCTCGCGGGTGGCGGGCTTGTCTTCAAACTTGCGGGCGATCGCGTTCATTCTCAAAACCCCTTGTTGCCGTTGATCGAATAGACCGGCATGGTCTCGCCGGGATGGGTTTCGCCGGTGGCGAAGGGATCGTTCATCTCGCGCTCAAGCCAGCGCTTCTCGATCCAGGGCGGGGTGCTGGCGCAAAACTCGACGGTGCCGTAGCCCGGCCACTCGCGGGAGCCCATGCACTGTTGCCAGCGGCGAATGGCATAGGTTGCCTGTTTGCGGCCGATGGTCATGGCGCCCTCGCTCAATCTGAGCAGCGAGCACTCGAAGGGAGCCTCGGTTTCCTGAAACACAAAGAGGAAGCGGCGGCGCCCGGTGTTGGCGGGATCCAGCACATTCAGTCCGCGCTCATAGAACGCTGTCTTGAAGTGGTAGTTGAGATCGAAGAGCCCGCGCTCGGCATCGGCGGGGTTGGCGCTGAGGCCGGTGGTCTTGTAGTCGACAACGGTGAGAAGATCGGTGGTCAGCCAGTCGACCATACCACGGCACCACACCTCACCCTCGCGCCAGATCAACACCTGCTCAGGCTTTCCAGCGGTCCAGCTGGGAATTGCCGCGTCGAAGAAGACCTTAGCCGCCTCAGCCATCTGGACGGCGTCGTGGTAGACGTGCCGCAGCACCGGAATGCGGCCCTCGGCATAGGCCTTGTCGCGCCAGCCCTTGGCGGCATTGGTGCGGTAATCCTCGGCCTCGATCACCTCGATCTTGGCGCCGGCACCGAGCACCAGGGCGTGAGCGGCGGAGCCCAGGTCCAGCCGCTTCGACTGCTCATTGACATGGTTCGGGTTCAGCCGCGGATGCGCCCACCAGGCGTGGCGCGGGGACCGGTGGATCAGCGGGATCCCGACCGAGCCGGAGAGCGATGGCTGGGGACATGGATCTTGGTGATAAATTTCAGGCGCAACGCTATAGATTCCCGAATCTAAGATAGCGGTCATTGGGTGGCCTCCTCACTGTGAAACTGTCCAAGCATTTTCGGCGCACAAGTCGCGTAGGCGTCTTTGGCCTCTTCAACCGTATCAAAATATCCAAAGCTAATTTGTTTGTGGTTGATGTTGAGATACGCGCGGAATCGCCCGCTCGCTTTGTGAAACGTTACGCCCTTGCCGTGGATGGCTGCGCGAGGTGCGTGTCGGTTGTGGTTGTTCTGGGAGCGGGTTGCCAGCCTGAGATTATGCAGGCGATTGTCAGATCTATTCCCATTGATGTGGTCAATGTCGCATGTTGGCCACACCCCATGGACTAAGAACCAAATCATCCGATGGGCTCTGTAGATTTTTCTCCTCAACCGTAAGCAAATGTAACCATGTCGATCTTTCCATGATACTTGAAAACCAGCATATCGTTGGTTCCAAATCTTCAAATGTTTGGATGTCTCTGGACGCATTCTCCACACAAGCCCACCGGTAGTTTCGTCGTATAGGAATAGTTCACTAACGACCGCTTGAGTGATCGTCGCGTCAATCGTCACGAGAGCGGGGATGTTGCCGACGTTCATGCCGCCACCTCGCCGCTTTCGCCGGGCACTTGGGGACGTTCGGGTTCCGGCCCGCCGCTGCCATGGTACGTCGTGAAGGCCAGCCACAGCGACCAGTGTTCGTCGGATTGGCGGGCCAACTGATGGAGTTGCGCGCGCTCGTCGACGCCAGCCCAGAAGACGCCCGGATCATCCGACATCTCGTAGGCCCAGTCATGGCGGGCCAGGCGCGCGTAATAGTCGCCGAGGGAGATGCCGCTCATAACGCGGCTCCGTGCGGATGGTCATTGAACTTCTGCACGCAAGGTCCCCAGCCCTGTTCCTTCACGGTCTGCAGGGACAGCGCCAGAACATCGCCTTGCATGCAGGGAGAGCCACTGGGGTGGCGGACCATGACGATAGTGCCGAATTCACCCCTGCCGGCGAGGACACGCGCGGCGTCGTGGAGCGGCACCCGCGAGCGTTCGAGGATCACGTCACCGGCAGCATCCCTGACCCGGTAGAGATAGCTAACGCCACCCAGGCGAGAGCCATTTCCGGTCTTGAACGGTTCGATCGTCACGTTGCGGATCGGGCGGCTCATGCCCGGTCTCCCGAAGCAGCGGCAGACACGCTCTGAGGGAGTCTGCCGCCCGGAAGGGTTGAAGGGAGATCGGAACTCACATCGGCGCCTCCTGTCGATTTGCTGCCGGGACCGAAGCCCTCGCGCCGGATGCGGGCGAGTTGAGCCGGCAGGGTTGCGGCCTTGCCGACGATGATGAAGCGGGAGTTCATGACTGGACCTCAGAATCTTGAGAGGCTGGCTCCATCTTCTCCGGCGGTACATGCGTTCCAAACGCAATGACCCCGTCGCGCAGTTCGGCGCGAATCTCCAGTTCCTTGGGTTGCGGAAAACACCAGAGGCACAGCCCTGCGAATATTCGGAGTCTGGCCGACACAAACTTGGCAACTATTTGAAGCCCAGCTTCGATGCCCGAGCCAGCTTCGATGCCCGAGCCAGCTTTGATGCCCTCGCCAGCTTTGATGCCCCAGCCAGCTTTGATGCCCTCGCCAGCTTCGATGCCCGAGCCAGCTTTGATGCCCCAGCCAGCTTCGATGCCCCAGCCAGCTTCGATGCCCCAGCCAGCTTCGATGCCCCAGCCAGCTTAGATGCCCTCGCCAGCTTCGATGCCCCAGCCAGCTTTGATGCCCTCGCCAGCTTCGATGCCCGAGCCAGCTTTGATGCCCCAGCCAGCTTTGAT
>JANPCA010000384.1:0-4984 GCA_031430715.1 Hyphomicrobiales bacterium
CCGCGCATCACTTCCGATTCATCATGGCGTGGCTCATGGAGTAGTCGCGTCACTCGATGATGTTCTTGATCTCACCCTCGACGGGGGTGCCCGGCGGATACTTGTCCGCGAAGGCCTCCCACGGGTTCTTCTGCACCTGCTTCAACCCAAGAGAAATGCGGCGCTTGGCGGAGTCAAGATCCTGTCGACCTCGGAACAGGTCGAAGTGCAGGTGCTCGACATCGACTCCGCCAAGCGCCGCATTTCCCTTGGGTTGAAGCAGGTGCAGAAGAATCCGTGGGAGGCCTTCGCCGACAAATATCCGCCGGGCACGCCGGTTGAAGGCGAGATCAAGAACATCACCGAGTTCGGGCTTTTCATCGGGCTTGATGGCGATGTGGACGGCATGGTGCATCTCTCCGACATCGACTGGAAGCGTTCGGGCGAAGAGGCCATCAAGGACTTCAAGAAGGGCGACCGCGTCCATGCCAAGGTCTTGGACGTCGACCGCGAGAAGGAACGCATCTCGCTCGGCATCAAGCAACTGGGCTCTGATCCGATCGCCTCCGTCACCGGCCTCAAGAAAGGCGACACGGTGACCTGCGAAGTGTTGAAGGTCGAGGACAACGGCCTTGAGGTGAAGGTGGCGGGCACCGACATGACGGCTTACGTAAAGCGCGCCGATTTGGCCCGCGACCGCGCCGAACAGCGGCCCGAGCGTTTCGCGGTGGGCGAAAAGTTCGACGCCAAGATCACGCTGCTCGACACCAAGGCGCGCAAGATGAACGTCTCCATCAAGGCCTTGGAAATCGCCGAGGAGAAGGAAGCCGTGGCAACCTACGGGTCTTCGGACTCGGGCGCCTCGCTGGGCGACATCCTGGGTGCCGCCCTGACGCGCAAGGACACGGAAGTGAAGGAATAGGACGATAGACGGATGGGCCCTTCCCTTCTCCCATGGGGAGAAGGAGGGGCCCGCCGCCAACGACGGTGGGAGGATGAGGCGACTGGTGTCTCAATCCGCGCACCGCATCCCCTCACCCTCCCATTGCTTCGCAATGGGCCCCTCCCTCTCCCCGCGGGGAGTGGTGTAGCCGAGGAAGCACCACATGATCTCCGACGCCGAATTGATTGTCGACCGCAGGCGCTTGAAGCGCCAGCTCACCTGGTGGCGGATCGCCGCCGCCGTGCTGGCCGTGGCCGGCATCGCAGCCCTGCTGTGGACGCCCGGCAATCTCAAGGGGTTCGAAAACCATATCGCGAGGGTCAGGATCGACGGGCTCATCACCGGCGACCAGCCCACCCTCGATCTGCTCGGCCGATTGGCGCTTTCCGACAAGGTGAAGGGCGTCATCATCCGCATCGACAGTCCGGGCGGCACGACGGCGGGGTCGGAGGCGGTCTACGAAGCGGTGCGCAAGATCGCCAAGGACAAGCCGGTGGTGGCCGTCATGGACACGGTGGCCGCATCGGGCGGCTACATCACGGCAATCGCCGCCGATCACATCGTGGCGCGCGGCAACACCATCACCGGCTCGATCGGCGTCATCTTCAGCTTCCCGGAAGTCTCGAAGCTGCTCGACATGCTGGGCGTCAAGATGGAGGAATTGAAGTCGGGGGAATTGAAGGCCGAGCCCTCGCCTTACAAGCCCGTATCCGACAAGGTCCGGGCGGTTTCCATGGAAATGGTGAAGGACGGTTTCGACTGGTTCACCGGGCTCGTCGCCGAACGCCGCGCCCTGCCCCTGCCGCGCGTCGTCGAACTGGCCGATGGCCGCGTCTATACGGGCCGCCAGGCCATAGCCGTCAAGCTCATCGACGAGTTGGGCGGCGAGGAACATGCCGTTACCTGGCTGGAACAGGAAAAGAAGCTGGCACCCGGCCTCGATATCGTCGACTGGGCGCCGCGCAATCCCTCCGATGCGACGGGACTGGGCTTCTCGGCCGCCGATTTTGCGCTGCGGGCGCTGGGCCTTGAAAACCTCCGGGCCAGCGCCAATCGCGCCAAGCTTGACGGGCTGCTCGTGCTTTGGCACCCTGCGCACTAAGCGGAGGCCGCGTCATGATAAAATCCGAACTGGTCCAGAAGATCGCCGAGAAGAACCCGCATCTCTATCACCGCGACATCGAGCGCATCGTCAATACGGTGCTGGATGAGATCATCGGGGCGCTGAAGGACAATGACCGCGTCGAATTGCGCGGCTTCGGGGCCTTTTCCGCCAAGGCGCGCGACGCCCGCATGGGGCGCAATCCGCGCACCGGCGAATCGGTCGAAGTCATCGCCAAGCGCGTGCCCTTCTTCAAGACCGGCAAAGAATTGCGCGAGAGGCTGAACGGCAAGACCTGATGGTGGTGAAGCGCCTCGTCAACTGGCTGGTGTTGGTGCCCATCGCGGTGGCGGTCATCGCTTTCGCGGTGGCCAACCGGCAATGGATCACCGTGTCCTTCGATCCTCTGAATCGCGTCCATCCCTTCGCCACCATCAACATGCCGCTGTGGGCGCTGTTCTTTTGCGGCGCCTTCTTCGGCATGTTCGCCGGCTGGCTGGTGGCCTGGATCGGCCAGGGCAAGCACCGCAAGGCGGCGCGCGCCGCCAAGATCGAACTGCTGCGCAGCCAGCAGCAGCACGAGCGTTACAGGCACGAGCATCCGGCGCTGCCCAAGCCGGATGCCTTGCTGTGAGCCTGAAGCCGCGCGCCAATTCCATCTGCGTGGCCCTCGACACGCCCGATCTTGAACGGGCCGTTTTCCTGGCGAAGGGTTTGAAGCCCCATGCCGGCTTCATGAAAATCGGCATGGAGTTCTTCTATGCCCATGGGGCTGCGGGCTATGAGAAAGTGGCGGCGGAAGGGTTGCCGGTCTTTCTCGATCTCAAGCTGCATGACATTCCCAACACGGTGGCTGCGGCGATGAAAGCGCTGCTGCGGCTCGAACCCCGGCCCGCCATTGTCAATGTGCATGCCGCCGGGGGGTTCGACATGATGAAGGCGGCGGCCGATGCCGCCGCCGGGCAGTCGAAACTGATCGCCGTCACCATTCTCACCAGCCTGTCGGACGACGATATTTGGGCGGTTGGATTCGAGACGGCGAAGGACAGCCAAGCCCATGCCCGGGCGCTGGCGTCACTGGCGCAGAAGGCAGGTCTCGATGGCGTGGTGTGCAGTCCGCACGATCTGGTTGGAATCCGCCACGATCTCGGCAAGGATTTCCTCACCGTGGTGCCGGGTATCCGCCCGGCGGATTCCGGAACGCAGGACCAGAAGCGTGTCGCCACGCCCAACGATGCCATCAACGCGGGTGCCGATGTGCTGGTCATCGGGCGGGCCATCACCGGTGCCATCGATCCGGCCAAGGCGGCGCGCGATATTCTGGCGGGCCTCCATGCCGGCTGAGGTCAAGATCTGCGGGCTGTCGACGCCCGAGACCGTGGCGGCCGCCATCGCCGCCGGGGCCGATCTGGTGGGCTTCGTGTTCTATGCAAAGAGCCCGCGCAATGTAACAGTCGAAGATGCGGCAAAACTCGCTGAACTGGCGCGTGGCAAAGCCGGCATCGTGGCCCTCGTCGTTGATGCTGACGACTCCGCAATCTTGCACATCAATAGCGTGTTGGCCCCCGATCTGTTCCAGGCCCATGGCGCGGAAACGCCTGCGCGCATCGCAATGATCGGGCGGCTCACCGGCAAACCCGTCATTAAGGCAATCAAGGTGAACGGCGCGGCCGACATCGCTGCCGCCGCAACCTATGGCAAGGTTGCCGACCTCATCCTCTACGATGCCAAGGCGCCCGAGACGTTGGGCAACGCACTGCCCGGTGGCAATGGCCATGCCTTCGACTGGACACTGCTTGACGGAGAACAGCGCCCGGCCTTCATGCTGGCGGGGGGCCTCAACGCTGACAATGTGGCGGAGGCCATACGGTTGACCGGAGCGCCGATGGTCGATGTCTCCTCGGGTGTGGAATCAGCACCGGGCGTCAAGGACATCGCGCTGATCCGGAAATTCATTGAGGCGGCGAAGCGGGGCGGGTAAGGCAATAGCGATGAACCTGACCACCCCCAACTCCTTCCGCACCGGGCCTGACGAAAACGGGTTGTTCGGCATCTATGGCGGGCGCTTCGTCGCCGAGACGCTGATGCCGCTGATCCTGCAATTGGAGCAGGCCTATAAGGATGCCAAGGCCGATCCCTCGTTCCAGGCGGAGCTCGATTCGTTTCTCGAGCATTATGTCGGGCGCCCCAGCCCGCTCTATTTCGCCGAGCGGCTGACGGAGCATCTGGGCGGCGCCAAAATCTATTTCAAGCGCGACGAGTTGAACCATACCGGCGCCCACAAGATCAACAATGTGATGGGGCAGATCCTGCTGGCCCGGCGCATGGGCAAGAAACGCATCATCGCCAAGACGGGGGCCGGTCAGCATGGCGTCGCCACCGCCACCGCCTGCGCCCGCTTCGGACTCGAATGCATCGTCTATATGGGCGAGGTCGACATCGAGCGCCAGAAGCCCAACGTCTTCCGCATGAAGCTGCTGGGCGCCGAAGTCATTCCCGCCAAGTCCGGCTCGCGGACATTGAAGGATGCCTTGAACGAGGCGCTGCGCGACTGGGTGGCCAATGTCGAGGACACATTTTATTGCATCGGCACGGTGGCGGGGCCAGCCCCCTATCCGGAGATGGTGCGCGATTTCCAGTCGGTCATCGGCAAGGAAACCAGGGTACAGATGCTGAAGCGCGAGGGCCGCCTGCCCGATTCACTCATTGCGGCGATCGGCGGCGGCTCCAACGCCATGGGGCTGTTTCATCCCTTTCTCGATGACAAGGATGTCGAGATCATCGGTGTCGAGGCGGCGGGCCTCGGGCTACGCACCAAGAAACATGCGGCCTCGATCACCGGCGGCAGACCAGGCGTCTTGCATGGCAACCGCACCTATCTGCTGATGGACGGCGACGGACAGATCACCGAGGGCCATTCGATTTCGGCGGGCCTCGATTATCCCGGCATCGGGCCGGAA
>JANPCA010000385.1:0-5532 GCA_031430715.1 Hyphomicrobiales bacterium
GCCACTTCAACATTCCGGAGTGGGTGGCTGCCGGTTATGACGAGGCCTTCATCACGTCCTACCTCAAGTCGGAGGCCGATTCCTACAATCACCCGAACGCCGCCATCGAACCGCGCATTCCCGGTATCTTCCAGTATTACAGCGTGGCCGAAGACGAGTTGCAGAAGATCTACACCGGCCAGATGACGGCCCAGGCCGGCGCCGACTCGATCGCCGCCGCCTGGGAAAAGATCACCGACCAGATCGGCCGCGACAACCAGATCAAGCTCTACAAGGCTTCGTTGGGCATGTAATCTGTACACTGACGATCCGGCGGCGCGAAGCAGCGCCGCCGGACTTTCATTCGAGGACCCGGCGCGCCGGAGCAGGAAGGCAATTCGTGACGACCGCGGCAATCCATCCCCGAGCGAGTTCCGGCCGAGCCCTGTTGCGGATCGCAAGCGCCGTCTTCGCCCTGCTCATATTCGTTCAAGCACTCCATGACCTGGGCCTCACCGGCTGGGGCTTTGCCAACTGGTTGCCGGTGGCCATTGCCTTCGTCCTGTGGTCAATCGTCTATGGCGGTTCACAAGTGATGATCCGCGGCATTGATGGCCAAAGGGCGCTGTTCATCCTGCCCGCCGTATTATTCACGGCTTCAATGGCCGTGTTCCCGACGGTCTTCGGCCTGTTCATCGCCTTTTCCGACTGGAACCTGAGTTCTCTCGACGGCCGCAAATTCAACGGCCTCGACAATCTCACCCATCTCTTCAGCGATCCCTATTACTGGAACGCCATGGCCAACATGCTGTTCTATGTGGCAACCGTGGTCGTGCAGTACACCATCGCCTTCGGGCTGGCGCTGCTCTTGAATGCCGACATCAAGGGCCGCAAATTCTTCCGCGTCGCCTTTCTGCTGCCCTTCATGCTCAGCCCCGTGGCGGTGAGCTGGATGATCGGCAGTTCGCTGATGGACTACCGCTTCGGTCCGATCTCCAAGCTGGCGCGGTTTCTCGGCTGGGACAATCCGGCCTTCTTCGTCTCGCCGTGGATCGCCAAGTCGGCCATCGCGGCGATGGATGCCTGGATGTGGATTCCCTTCATGATGATCATGCTGCTGGCCGGACTGCAGGCCATCCCCAAGGAATTGAGCGAGGCGGCGAAAGTCGATGGCGCGACACCCTGGCAGAATTTCTGGCAGATCACCTTCCCGTTGATGCTGCCGATCTCGATCACGGCTTGCGTGCTGCGCATCATCTTTCAACTGAAGCTCGCCGACATCGTCATCAGCGTGACCGGCGGAGGACCAGGTGGGGCCACCGACACGGTGTCGTCGTTCATTTTCCGCGAATACCGCGACCGCTCCAATGTCGGATACGGCACCATGGCGGCGGAGTTCTATCTGATCGTCATCATCATCTTCATCACCCTCCTGCTCGGCGCCGCCAGGCGCTGGACACGGCAGATCAACTGAGGCCCCGGCATGGCTGCCCCCGATATCCGTCACGTCTCAAGCCGGGTTGTCATTTATGGCTTGCTGATCCTCTGGGCCTTCATCTGCCTGTTTCCGATCTACTGGACCTTCACCACGTCACTGAAGAACGCCGTGTATGTCACGCAAGGACGCCTCATTCCGTGGGTCGATTTCCAGCCGGAATGGAAGGGCCTGCGCTCGCTCGGTCTTTCGCCCGACACGATCTTCGGGATTTCGACGCCGCGCGACGAGTTCGTGAAACGTTTCGCCAACAGCATCATCGCCACCTTGGGCGCCGCGTCGCTTGCGCTCATCATCGGCGCCCCCGCCGCCTATGGTCTCAGCCGCTTCCAATACCGCTTCCTGTGGATGTAGAACCACGAGATTTCGTTCTTCTTCCTGTCGCAGCTCATCTTGCCGCCCGTCGTGCTCGCCATGCCGTTCCTGGTTCTTTACCGGGAGGTCGCCCTGCTCGACACGCGCTTTGGGCTTATTCTGATTTATACGCTTTCGGTGCTGCCGATCGTCATCTGGATCATGCGCGACCAGTTCGATACCATTCCGCTGGAGCTTGAGCAGGCGGCCATGGTCGATGGCTGCTCGCCATGGGGCGCCTTCTTCCGCATCATCCTGCCGATAGCACTTCCCGGCATGGTGGCGGCCTTCATCCTTTCCGTCATCCTGTGCTGGAACGAGTATTTCTTCGCGGCGCTGCTGACCAGCACCAGCGCCAAGACCTTGCCGGTCATGGTCGCCAGCCAGACCGGCTCGCAAGGTGTCGCCTGGTGGGCCCTGGCGGCCCTGGCCTCGTCGGCCATCCTGCCGCTCATCATCATCGGCGTGGCGCTCGAGCGCTATATCGTGAAGGGCCTTACGGCGGGGTCAGGGAAGTAGGCCGCGGGTGGCTTCATAGAGTTTCCGGAAGACGTCGTACTGCCGGTCATAGAGAGGCTTCAAGGCCGGATCGGGCGCAATGGCGGCCGTAACCGGATTCCAGGCATGAATGTCCGTGGACTGAACATCGCCCACCGCGAGCGCTGCCAGAAAGGCATCGCCGAAACACGCGCCGAGGTTCTTGGCGCGAATGTTCTGCACCCTGCCGCAGGTATCCGACGTGGCCTGTAACCACACCTTGCTCTTGGTGCCGCCGCCCACCGCATGGATGTTCTCAGGCGCGTGGCCTGCCGCCCCGTAGGTTTCGATGATGTGGCGCGTGGCCTGGGCTACGCCTTCAAGCGCCGCCCGGAACAGGTCGCCACGGCCGTGGGTCAGATCGAGACCGCAGATCATGCCCCTGGCCTTGGCATCGTAGAGAGGCGTAAGGGCTCCCGAAAAATAGGGCAGAACAACCAGCCCCCTGGCGCCGGGCGGCGAGGCGAGCGCCTCGACGTTGAGAACACGGATTGCATCATCGGAGCTCAAGTCCTGGGCAGCGAACTTGCGCAGCCAATGGGTGAGCGTGCCGCTGGTGGGGTGGCCCGCCATCGCCGCATTCTGCCCCGGGAACAGCCATGGCCCGTACCACAGCCGGGCATCGCGAACGCGCGCGGCGGTGATCTGGATGATGAAGATGGTCGAACCATACATCAGCATCATGTCGCCGGGTTGGGTGACGCCCACGCTCACCGCCTCGGCCGCCGCATCGATGGTGCCGGCAATGACGGGCGTGCCCGCGCTCAAGCCTGTTTCCGCGCTGGCCTCGCGCGTAACGGTTCCCGCGATATCGGTCGTCCACTTGAGGTCCGGCATCGCTTCCATCCCAATGATGCCTGGCGCCAGTTCATCGCTCCAGCACAACCCGTCCGCCATGTAGAAGGGCGAGGAACAACTGGCCGAATAGTGATCGACCGCACAGGCGCCAGTGAGGCGCCGCACCAAGTAAGTTGTCGAATTGAGTATTTTGTGGGTTCGCCCGAATATGTCCGGGCGGTGACGTTTCAGCCACAGAATCTTCGGCCCCACCGATTGCGAGCTTAGCGCATTGCCGCAGCGCTCGAGAATGACATCGGCGCCGATCTGCTTAGTTAACTCCTCGATCTCGCGCGCGGCGCGCGTATCGACGCCATAGAGAACGGCGTTCATCAGCGGCGCGCCTTCACGGTCCACCGGCAGCATGCAGGGACCGATGCCGCTGGTTCCGATGGCTTTGATGGATGACGGCGCGATGCCGCTGCCCGCCAGCATCTGGCGCGTCACCGCAACGAAATCGCCCCACCAGTCTTCTTCCGCGCGGTGTTCGGCCCAACCGGGCTGCGGCACCAGCATCTGATGGGGACGCGACGCCGAGGCCACGACATCTCCAGTGCCATTGACGATCACGCCCTTGGTCTCGTAGGTGCCGATGTCGACGCCGAGATAGTGCCTCATTCGAAATATTCGTCGCGGCCGAGGGAGAAGGTCCGACCGACATTCGCAAGTGCTGCGAGCATCAGCCGGGTCAGGTCTTCCAGATCGGCGAGATCACAGACTTCCAACGCCGAATGCGTGTAGCGGCATGGAAAGCCCATGTCGATGCAGGCGACACCCTGGCCCACCAGTTGCACATAGGAGGTTTCGGTGAGCGCGCCGCTATGGACACTGCGCTGCAGGTTGATCCGCTCACCGGCGGCGCTTTCCTCCATCAGCTTCACCAGGGCCGGATGCGGCAGGCAGCCGTTGAGCGTGCCGCGGCCGTGGAAACTGTACAGGCTCATGACCGGTCCCCCGCCCAAACGCACATCACCACGATCGCCCATGTCGGGCGTGTCGGTGGCCAGCGCCAGATCGAGCTGGATGCAGATGTCGGGCTGCAGCACTTGGGCAGCCGTTACAGCGCCACGCAGGTTGAACTCCTCCTGCACCGAGAAGACCAGGTGGACGGCTGGGCCTTTGCCACGCTCCTTGAACTCTCCCGCCAGCTCCAGCAACACAGCACAGGCGGCCCGGTCGTCGATTGAAGTGCCCGCGATGCGCGTGCCCGCCAATTCGACAAAGTTCGGCGCATAGACGATGGGCGTTCCAACATTCACGCCGGCGGCCAGCGCTTCCTCGGCGCTTGAAAATCCACAATCGATGTAGAGGTCCTGATAGGGCACCACCTTGTATTTCTCATCCGGCGTTGTGGCATGGTGGCTCTTGTTGGCGATGATGCCCGGCACCGTGCGGCCGCCGCCCAGCGAGAGCAGCACTTCCCGTGCCGCCAGCGCCCGTTCCGGAACCCCACCCACGCGCTCGAAGCGGATCATGCCGCTGGCCTCGATCTTGCGCGCGATGAAGCCCAACTGATCCATATGGGCGATGAACATCACCGAAGGCAGGCTGTCATCTCCGCCTATCGTCGCGATAAGATTGCCGAGCCGGTCGGTCTTTGCGGCAATCCCCAGGGCCTGCAGTTCCGCCTTGATAGAGCGGCGCACATTGCCCTCGTGGCCGGAAAGCCCCGGGATCATCATCAGTGCCTTGGTCCACGCCTTCAGGCGGTTGCGCATCGCGTCAGCCGCCCCGCGCCGTCCGCGCCCGCGCCATGAAATCCCTGGCGCGCTCGGGGTCGACGGCTTTCCAGGTATCGCCATCGACTTTCAATGAAGACCCAACCACGCAGCCATCGGCGATTCTCAGGACATCGGCCACCGTCCCATGCTTGACTCCGGTGTTGGCAAGCACAGGCGTATGCGGCACGACTTTTTTCACCGCCTCCAGATCGGACAGCGCGGCGGCCTCGCCGGTAATGACGCCCGAGACCAGGATGGCATCGGGGATCGAGGAGAACACCGCGCTGCGGGCCCGGTCGGCCAAGCTGCGCTGGTCCAGTGACCAGGCGAATTCAGCGGAGATATTATAGAGCAGCGCCAGGTTCTGGGCGCCCAACCTGTTACGGTAGCGCATGGCGGCACCGGCATCGGGCAGCCACATCCCCATGTCCGAGGCATGGGTGCCGGTGAAGATTTCGCGCGCGAAGGCCGCCCCCGTCGCCGCCGCCAGCGCCACCGTGCTCATCGGATCCCACAGCACATTGACGCCGAAGGGCACGGTGATCTCGCTCCGCACCTGGCCAATGATATAGGCCATGGTGGCGGTCGAGGCGGCATCGACCTTGAACT
>JANPCA010000386.1:0-9707 GCA_031430715.1 Hyphomicrobiales bacterium
GTCACCCACAACAGCCCGCTTTCCGATGAGGCCGCGCCGAGCCATGGGCGGTCCCCGGCATTGATGCGCCTGGCGCTCAGCAACGAGTTTGGGCTGGCCGTGCTGATCGCCATCGCCTTCGCCGCGTTCGCGTCGACACTGCAAGGTTTCACCTCGCCCTTTAGCCTGTTTACCATCGGCCGCCAGATCGGCATCGACACCATGATCGGCTTGGCCATGATGGCGGTGATCGTCACCGGCGGTCTCGATCTTTCGGTCGGCGCCATCGGCGTCTGTGCCGCCATGGCCTTCGGTTTCCTGGCCCAGAGTGCCGGCCTGCCGCTGCCCGTGGCCATTCCGCTCGCCATTCTCTTCGGCGCGGGGCTCGGGCTTATCAACGGCTATGTTGTGGTGCGTTCGGGCGTCCATAGCTTCATCATCACCCTCGCCTCCATGAGCATCTTTTTCGGCATCATGATCTTCCTCACCCAGGCGCAATCCTTCAACGGCCTGCCGCCCGTCGTGCAGAGCTTCGGCAAGATGAAATTGGGCGGCCTGGTCTCGCCGCTGCTTGTCATCTCGCTCGTCATGTGCGCCATCTTGGGCATCTTCTACCGCTTCACGGTGACGGGCCGCCGCATGCTGGCGGTGGGCGCCAACCCACGCGCCGCCGAGCTTTCCGGCGTGCGCACCGGCCGCGTCATCGTCATGTGCCACATGCTGACCGGAGCGCTCGCCGCGGTGGCGGGCCTTCTCGTCACGGCCCGCACCGGCGCCGCCGTACCCTCCATGGCGGGCCATCTCGGACAGGACTGGCTGCTGCCGGCTTTCCTGGCGCCGGTGCTCGGCGGCACGCTGCTCTCGGGCGGCCGCGTCTCGGTCATCGGCACCTTCCTCGGCGCCGCCTTCGTCGACATCATGACCAGCGGCTTGCTGCTGATGCGGGTCGGCGAATTCTGGATTCTCGCGGCACTTGGCTTGATGCTGCTTCTAGCGGTTCTGACCGACCGGGGCCGCCAGCAGGTGCTGCGCGCGCGAGGCATGATCTGATGGCCGCACGCCGCATGACCAGCACCTTCGACAATGACTGGATAGGCCCGGGCCTCGTCTGCCTCGCCGCCATCATCGGCATCTCGCTGTTCCAGCCGAGCTTCCTGTCGCCCTTCAACATCATCGTGCTGCTCTCGGCCATCGCCGTCAACATGCTGGTGGCACTCGGCCAGCTCGTCATCATCGCGGTCGGTCAGATGAACCTGGCGCTCGGCGCCTTCGGCGGTCTTGTCGCCATCAGCTTCGTGGCCGTGATGGAGCTTTACGGCGTACCGCCGATCTTCGCCGTCCTCATCGGCCTGAGCATCGGCACATTGGCCGGCGCGGCCAGCGGTTACATCATCGCCCGCACCGGCATCTCGGCCTTCATCATCACTTTGGCGGGCTTGCAGATCTTCAAGGGCATCAACATGGGCATCACCGAGGCCCAGCCCTTCTATGGCGTGCCCCAGGGCGTGAAGGACTTCGGCAACACCGCGCTCTTCGGCCCTATTCCCTGGCTCATCCTGCCGATGCTCATTGCCAGCTTCGGCATGTGGTATCTCTTCAACCGCCTGCGCATTGGCCGCTACATCCTGGCCATCGGCGGCAACCGCACGGCGGCCGAACTCTCCGGCATCGACGTCAGGGGCACCATCGTCTGGGCCTATGCCATATCGGGGCTTCTCGCCGCGGCGGCCGGCATGATGCTGGTGGCCCGCCTGCAGATCGGCCAACCGACCATCGGCGACGACTGGCTGATCTCGTCCTTCGCGGCACCGGTGATCGGTGGCGCCGTGCTGTCGGGCGGCCATGTAAGTGTGGCCGGAACCTTCTTCGGCGTGGTCATCATCGCCATCATCACCCAGGCGCTGGTGCTCTTCGCCATCGACCCCTTCGTGGTGCAGATCGTGCTTGGCGGATTGATCCTCTGGGCCGTCGGCATCAACCGCCTGCGCGAACTGCGCGTCGCCAAGCTCAGTGCACGGAGCACGTGAGATGACGGCACTCCAGGTCGCTCATGTCAGCAAGTCGTTCCCGGGCGTTAAGGCCCTCGACGATGTATCGATGACCCTCACGGCTGGCTCGGTCCATGCCCTGCTGGGTGAAAACGGTGCTGGTAAATCCACCCTGATCAAGATCGTCACCGGCATTCATCAGCCGGACAGCGGCATGGTCACGATGGATGGCAAGCCGGTGCGATTCGCCAATCCGCGTCAGGCGGCGGCGGGCGGCCTCGGCACCGTCCACCAGGAGCGCAATCTGGTGGCGCGCTTCTCGGTGGCCGAAAACATCATGCTCGACAGGCTGGGAAAACATTCTTTGTCGCCCGTCGATTACAAGCAGATCAGCACTGAGGCGGCGCACTGGCTGAAACTGCTCGATCTCGATGTCGATCCGGCAACACCCGTCTCGCGGTTGAGCGTCGCGCAGATGCAGTTGGTCGAGATTGGCAAGGCGCTGTCGCTGAAATCGCGCGTGCTGCTGCTCGATGAACCGACCGCCTCGCTGACCCCCAGTGAATCGCAAGTGCTGTTCCGTATCCTGCGGCGGCTCCGCGACGATGGCGTTGCCATCGGCTTCGTCAGCCACAAGCTCGAGGAGGTTTTCGATATCTGCGACACCGTCACCGTGCTGCGCGATGGCCGCAATGCCTGCGATAGCGCCGATCTGAAAGCCTTGAACCGCCAGGCCGTGGTGCAGATGATGATCGGCCGCGCCGAACGGATATTGAAACGGGCGCCGCGTCCGATGCCCGAGGCCATGCCCTATCTCGAACTGAAATCATACGGCTCGGCCGCCGGGCACAAAGACATCTCGTTTTCGGTGCGCCCTGGCGAAATCCTCGGGCTCTATGGCCTGGTGGGCGCCGGCCGCAGCGAACTGGCCAAGGCCATCCTCGGACTTACCGCCCAAACCGCGGGCGAAGTGATCGTCGCCGGAAAACCCGTGGCGGTTCGCTCGGTCGCCGATGCGCTCCACCACGGCATCGGCTACGTCAGCGAGGACCGCAAGGCCGAGGGCCTTATCCTGCTGCACTCGGTGCTCGCCAACGCCGGCATCACCGTGTGGCGGAAACTAAGTACCGCGCTTGGTTTCCTGCGCGACAAGACCATCGCCACCCATGTCGGCCCGGTGCTGAAGAGGCTCGAGGTCAAGACGCCGTCGCTTGACCAGACCATCGGCAATCTCTCAGGGGGAAACCAGCAGAAAGTATCGGTGGCCAAATGGATCGCCGCGGGCGTCAAACTCCTCATCATCGACGAGCCCTCGGTCGGCATCGATATCAAGACCAAGTCCTATCTGCATGACCTGATTCATGAGTTGGCCGAACAGGGTACCGCCATCCTGCTCATCACCTCGGACCTTCCCGAGATGGTCGATGTCGCCGACCGCGTGCTGGTGATGGACGGCTACCGCATCCGTGGCGAAGTCGAGAACGGCCGCAACTACGAACGCGTCAGCACCGCCATCATGGCTCTCATTCACGGACGAAAGGCCGCCTGATGCCGCGACTGAGCCGCCGCACTTGCACCACGCTCGGCTATGACCCTGATAGCCTGGATATCGGGATCGTGCATCTGGGCGTGGGCGCCTTCCACCGCGCCCACCAGGCGGCCTATACGGACGAGGTGCTGCGCCGTGGCGACAAGCGCTGGGGCATCATCGGCGCCAGTCTGCGATCGGCCGATACGCGCGATGCGCTTGAGCCCCAGGACTTCCTCTACACACTCTCCGAGCGCGACGAGACCGGCGATCGGCTGAGCGTCATCGCTGCGCTCCGCAATGTTCTCGTGGCACCGGAGAATCCAGCCGCCCTGCTGGCCGCCATGTGTGCGCCATCGGTGAAGATCGTTTCGCTGACCGTCACCGAGAAGGGCTATTGCCACGATCCGGCGACTGGCGAACTGAACGAGGCTCATCCCGATATCGTCCACGATCTCGCCCACCCCAACGCGCCATGTTCGGCGCCGGGATTTCTGGTGGCGGCACTGCGCGAGCGCAAGCAGCGTGGCCTCGCCCCTTTTACCGTGCTGTGCTGCGACAATCTCCCCGCCAATGGCCAGACCGTGCGAAAGGCCGTGACGCGCCTCGCGGACTTGCGCGACAAGGAACTCGGCGCCCACGTCGCGGCAAACGTGGCCTTTCCTTCCACCATGCTGGACCGCATCGTGCCCGCCACCACCGGCGCAGACCGCGCCCGCGCCGAAGCCGCAACCGGCCTCGCCGATGCCTGGCCCGTGGTCACCGAAATCTACAGCAACTGGGTCATCGAGGATAATTTCCCACAAGGCCGCCCGGCTTGGAGCGCCACCTTTGTTGAGGACATCGCCCCCTTCGAACTGATGAAGCTCCGTCTCCTCAACGGCGCCCACTCATCGATGTCTTATCTAGGTTATCTGGCGGGCCG
The DNA here is from genome assembly GCA_031430715.1 of Hyphomicrobiales bacterium. GTDB lineage: Bacteria > Pseudomonadota > Alphaproteobacteria > Rhizobiales > Aestuariivirgaceae > Aestuariivirga. The sequence goes on from JANPCA010000386.1 coordinate 4,421, forward strand.
CGAGACGATTGCCGATTGCATGTCCGACCCAGCCCTGTCGCACTTCGTTTCTCATCTGATGCACATGGAAGTGACCTCCACCCTGGCCATGCCGCCCGGTGCCGATATCGAGTCTTACAAGGCCTCGCTGCTGCGCCGTTTCCGCAATCCGTCGCTGCGCCACCGCACCTGGCAGATCGCCATGGACGGCTCGCAGAAACTGTCGCAGCGCCTGCTCGGCACCATCCGCGACCGCCTGAGGGCGGGTCAATCCATCGATGGCCTCGCACTCGGCGTCGCCGCCTGGATGCGCTACGTGACCGGCATCGATGAAAACGGCCAGCCCATCGATGTGCGCGATCCCTTGAAGGACGAGCTGCGCCGCCGTGCCGATACGGCGGGACTCGACCCTGAGAAGCTGGCCGCGGCACTCCTCGGCGTGGATCAGGTCTTCGGCCGCGAGCTTTCTTCAAGACCACTATTCACCAACGCCGTGACCACGGCCCTCGACGGATTGATCCGCCACGGTGCGCAAGGGACCATCGAACATTTCCGGAGTACCCATCCATGAGACAGGCCTGGCGCTGGTTTGGCCCCGACGACCCCGTGACGCTCGCCCATGTGCGCCAGGCCGGCGCCGTGGGCGTGGTCTCGGCCCTGCATCACATGAACCGCGGACAGGCCTGGACCGATGACGAGATGATGAGGCGCAAGGCGCTGATCGAGGCCGCCGGCCTCACCTGGGATGTGGTCGAAAGCATCGCCGTGCCCGAAGCGATCAAGACCCGCGGCGGCGGCTTCCGCGCCAGGATCGATAACCACAAGCAATCGATCCGCGCCGTGGCCCGCGCTGGGATTAAAATCCTGTGTTATAATTTCATGGCCATCACCGACTGGACGCGCACCGATCTCGACTGGCCGCTTGGCCATGGCGGCACGGCGCTGCGCTTCGACATGGTCGATCTCTGCGCCTATGACGTGCTGATGCTGAAGCGCCGCAACGCTGAAGGAGACCATCCAGCCGAGCGCATCGCCGAGGCAAGCAAGCGCCTCGCCTCCTGGCCCGAAAGCAAGGTAGCACAACTTGAACGCAATCTGATCGAATGGGTGCCGGCCCGCGAGGCGGTCTATGACCGCGCCAGTTTCCTGCGTCAATTGGATGAATACCGCGACATCACGGTTGAAGGCCTGCGCCAGAATCTCTTCCAGTTCGTGAAGGAAATCGCCGAAGTGGCTGAAGAGACTCATGTAAAGCTCGCCATCCACCCCGACGATCCGCCCTTCCCGTTGTTCGGCCTGCCGCGCGTAAACTCGACACAGTCTGACACGCAGAAGCTTTTCGATGCCGTGCCGAGCCCCGCCAACGGCGTCACACTCTGCACCGGTTCCTATGGCGCCAACCCAAACAATGATCTCGTCAAGATGGCCAAGGCCTTCGGCCCGCGCATTCACTTCGCGCATCTGCGCAATACCACGCGTGAAGCCGATGGTTCTTTCTATGAGGCCGAGCACCTGGACGGCGACACCGACATGATCGGCGTGGTGGCGGCACTGCGTGATGAGGAAATCCGCCGTGGCGCCGAACTTCCCATGCGCCCAGACCATGGCCACCTGATTGTCGATGACATCGGCAAGAAGGTGAACCCCGGCTATTCCTGCATCGGCCGCCTCAAGGGCCTGGCCGAACTGCGCGGCGTGATGCGCACCGTCGATGCCTTCCGCTCCGGCCAGGTGCATTGACATGGCGAAGATCACTCGCGTCGAAGCCTTGATGGTGGACCTGAAACCGAAGGTGAAGCGCACCGATGCGATTCAATCCTTCGTCAGCCAGGAAACCCCCATCGTGCGCGTCACTGATTCTGATGGCGCGGTGGGCACCGGTTATACTTACACGATCGGCACCGGCGGTCCCTCGATCATGGAACTGCTGCGCCGCACGCTTGCGCCCGCCTTGATCGGCCGCGAGTCCCTCGAGATCGAGCGCATCTGGCGCGACCTGCTGTTCCTGACCCACGCGACATCGGTGGGTGCCATCACGTCGCTGGCGCTGGCCGCCATCGATACAGCACTCTGGGATTTGAAATGCGGCCGCCATGGCGAGCCACTGCACCGCATGGCCGGCGGCGCACAGTCACGCATTCCGCTCTACACCACTGAAGGCGGCTGGTTGCACATCGAGACCGCGGCCCTGGTCGATGATGCGTTGGAAGCAAAGGCCAAAGGCTTTGGCGGTTCGAAAATCAAGATCGGCAGGCCGCATGTGTCGGAGGACGTGGCGCGCCTCGAAGCAGTGCGCGACGCGGTTGGCCCGGCCTTCGAGATCATGACCGACGCCAACCAGCGCTTCACTATCGACGAGGCCATCAGGCGGGGCCGCTGCCTGACACCCATCGACATCGCCTGGTTCGAGGAGCCGCTAAGCGCCGATGACATCAACGGCCACGTGCGCCTGTCACAGAGCACGACGCTGCCCATCGCGGTCGGTGAAAGTCTCTACAGTCCTTTGCATTTCCGCGAATATCTCGAGCGCGGCGCCTGCTCCATCGTGCAGGCCGATGTGGCGCGCGTCGGCGGCATCACGCCCTGGCTGAAAGTGGCCCACCTCGCCGAATGCTTCAACGTGCCCATCTGCCCGCATTTCCTGATGGAGCTTCACGTCTCGCTCTGTGCCGCCGTGCCCAATGCCCGCTGGGTCGAATATATCCCGCAGATCGACTCTCTTACCCTGGAGCCGATGCGTATCGAGGACGGCCACGCCATCCCATCCGACGCGCCAGGCCTCGGCATCGCCTGGGACTTCGCGGCGATCAAGAAGGCCACGGTGGAGGGCTCAGCCTTTACCGTGACCAAATAAAAACTTTACCCCGGCAGCTGCTTCATGAAAGCCGCGAACTCGGCGTCGTCGATCGGCACCAGGTGTTCCCCGCCCGGATAGGCACCGGTGTCGACATCGGCCTTGAACTCCATGAAAGCGGCGATGCGCTCGCGCTGCAGCCTTTCATATTCGGAACGGAAATCGCGATAGACCTTGGCATGGCGCGGCTTATGAACGCGCGTATAGCCCAGCACGTCTTCCGCGAAAAGATACTGCGCGTCGCCGCCCACACCCGCCCCCATCGACAGCATGACGAGCGACGTGCGCTTGCAAATTTCGGCCGCCACGCGGTCCGGCACCACTTCGATCTCGGCCCCGATGGCCCCCGCCGCCTCAAGCTGTTTCACATGCTCGTAGATCTTGATGGCGCTGTCCGCCGTCTTGCCGACCGCCTTGAAACCGCCGGTCCATGTCGCCTTGGAAGGAATGAGGCCGACGTGGCTGACGATCGGGATGCCCTCGGCGGCGAGCTTGGTGATGGTGCTGAGACTGGCGGCGCAATAGCAGCAGTCGGCCCCCATCATGATGACCCGGTGGGCGGCCTTGAGATAATCCTCGAACGTGGCCAGCGGTCCATAGAGCAGCCCCACCTGCACGAAACAATCACCCGCCGCCTCGCGCATCTCCGGCGTCCAGATCGGTTCGATGATCGATAGAATATCGATCCCGGCGGCACTCGCCGCCGCTGCTTCATCGGGCGATTCCACGAACAGCATGGACATCTGGCGCTTGCCCTTCAGCGCCCGCAGGCCGGCAACGGTCATCCGCTTGTGTTTCATGATCCCTCCCTGAAATGGCGGGAGGGTCTTAGACGTTCACGTCAGAGAGCGCAACGCTCAGACACTGGGCCTGAGCACATCGCGCGCCACGATTGCCTTGCCGATCGGCCACAGCGCCAGCCCGGCCAGTTTCAGATGCGCCCAGGCGAAGGGAATGCCGATGATGGTGACCGCCAGCATCACCGCCGTGATGACATGGGCCAGCGCCAGCCACCAGCCGGCCAGCACCAGCCAGATGAGATTGCCGATCAAACCGAGGGGGCCGCTGCCGAGATCGTCGGCGCCCGTCACCTCGTGCCGTGGCACCGCCATGAAGCCGAAAGGCACGAATGTATACTGCGCGATGTTGAAGGCCGCCCGCGCCCAGGGAATGCCGACAATGGTCAGTGCCATGATTACCGACGCAATAAGCCAGGCCAGCGCCATCCAGGCGCCGCCGCAGACGATCCAGAGAATATTCAGCACCAGGGCCATGACAGGAACCTCCGAATGATTCACCCGCCGCACATATGGGATGCATTTGGCGTTGGACAAGAAAAAGGGCGCCGGAGTGAAACTCCAGCGCCCGGCTCCAATTGAAGCGTCTCAAGATGATCGGCGCTGCACTCAGGTCTTGATGACGCCCGACTGCTTGGCGGCATGGGTGGCGAGATAATCCATCAGCGGCGGCGACAGGCAATCATAGGGCAGCAGTCCCAGTTTCTTGAGCCGCGTGCGGATGGCGGGCAAGTCGGCGGGATCGGTGCCGGTCTCGATGACCGACGACACGAAGGCCGCGAACTCGGGCGGCGACCAGCCCTTTTCCTTGGAGAGTTCCGTATGCACGAAGTCGAGGCCATAGAAAGCGTGCTTGGTGTTCTCGACCCGGCCGAACATATGCACGCCGCAACCCGTGCAGGCATGGCGCTGGATGGTGGCGTTGGCATCGACGATCTTCAGCTTGTCGCCATTGGCGGTGACGCTGACATTGTCGCGGCCGGTGACCGCGGCGACCGAGAAGATGGCGCCATCGGGCTTCCAGCACTTGCTGCAGCCGCAGGCATGATTATGGGCGGTCTGCCCCTTGATTTCGACCGTCACCGCATCGCTGGCGCATTTGCAGGTCAGCGTGCCACCGGCGAAATTGCGCTTGGCCGGCCGGAATACGCCCTTGTCGATGACCGGATGCAGCGCGATCGGCTTTGACCGTGACACGGCCCTGCCGGCTTTCCGGGCGGCTTTCTTGGCCGCCTTCTTCGCGGCTTTCCGGGCGGCCTTCTTGCCTGCCCCGGGCTTCACGGCTTTTTTGGCAACACGCGCCATCTCTGGTCCTCCCAATTCTTGTTGTCGACTCATCCAACTTAACACACTCCAAATTGTTTTGCGCCCACCGATAAGGGGGCGGATGGCGGCACTGTGGAAAAATATCCTTGTCCGGACCCGGCCCATGGGCATAGTTCATGGCGATATCGTCAATGCCGGGGAGGTCGGGGCCAGCATCATGATCGTGCATGAAGGCAGCGCTGCGGTGCTGAAGGCCTGTCCGCTCTTCGCCGGAGCGGAGGCGGGCGATATCGCCGCACTTGAAGGCATCGCGGCGCGGCTGTCGTGGGCCGGGGGCGCGATGATTTTCCAGCGTGGCGACCCGCCCGAGTTTCTGGTGGTGATCGAGACC
>JANPCA010000387.1:0-12529 GCA_031430715.1 Hyphomicrobiales bacterium
TGAAGAACATTTGCACGATGAACGGCGTGTTGCGGATCAGCTCCACATAGGTGGAAATCCCGCGCCGGAGCCAGCGCCGCTTGCTGCCGACGCCGCTGGCACCGGCAATGCCAAGCGCAATCCCCAAAAGCGAAGCAACGGCGGTCAACCCAAGAGTGACCGCCGTCCCTTCGAGAAACAGGCCGGAATATTGGGCCAGAGCTCCGAAATCGAGCTGATAGCCCATCGACGCACTAAAGTTCCGGCGGCAGCGGGATGAACAGCCACTTCTTCGAAATGGCGTCGAGCGTTCCGTCCTTCTTCATGGTGGCCAGCGCCTCGTCGAGTTTGGCGAGCAGCTTATCCTCGCCCTTGTTGATGGCCATGGCCGAGGGCGAATTCAGCAACTGGAACTTCGATTCCGGCTCACTCGCCGGTTGCTTGGCCAGCACCGCCGCGCCGACGTCGTTGCCGACCACCATCAATTGCACCTGGCCCGACAGGAAGGCCGAGATCACGCCATTATAGTCGTTGAAGCGTTGGATGTCGGCATCCTTGGGAGCGACCTCGGTGACCGATGTATCTTCCAGCGTGCCGCGATTGACGGCGATGGATTTTCCAGCCAGGTCGGCCGGTCCCTTGATCATCAAAGCCTTGGGTCCGACGACGTCGATCGAATAGGGCGCATAGGGTGCCGTAAAGGCCACCACCTTCCTGCGCTCGTCGCTGACCCCGACGCTGACCAGCAGGTTCAGCTTGTGTTCGGTCAGCGACGGAATGCGGTTCTGGCCGGTGATGCCGGCCGTTTCGGCGGTGACACCGAGCGCCTTGGCCAGCGCATTGATGACGTCGATATCATAGCCTTGCGATTTCATGTCGGTGCCGGCCGAGGAGAACGGCGGGAAATCCTCGAAGATGCCGACCTTGATGACGCCGGCCTTGACGATGTCGTCGAGCTCGTCGGCCTGGGCAAGGCTGCAGGCGCCGAATTGCAGCGCTAGCGCCATGAGCGACGTCAGGACGATGCGCCGGGTCGTTGAGCAATGCATGAGTTCCTCCGCGATGTGATGTGGGATTGAGCGATCCGCCGCTTCAGGAATTTCCGAACCAAAACCTTCGGGCAAGGGCAGAACAACACGGCGATAATCTTCCTTAGACCACGGTGGAAGAATGTCAATTTTGGAATGATTTCCAGCACCGCGATATCGCTACTCCGTGTTCCCGGCCCGTGTTAGCCTCACGATCGCAGTTGTATGAATTATTAACCGGAGGGCGTGAATGGCCGAGTCACTTCTCAAGCAATTTGAAGCGCCCGACGAAGTCCGCGAATTTCCCTTTGGCCGGTTTGAAATTGTCCATATTGCCGGCGTCTCCCTGGGCCGAGCGACCTATCAGCCTGGCTGGAAGTGGTCGCTGCACAATGCGCCCTTGGTGGGCACCAATCTGTGCCACGCTCCCCACACCGGCACCGTGCTATCAGGTCATGGCGCCGTGCAATATGAGGACGGCGTCCATGTCGACCTGCTCCCCGGCACGGTGTTTCACATCTCGACCAAACCCCATGACAGCTGGGTGGTCGGCGATGCGCCCTATGTCTCGCTCCATGTATTGAAGCCGCCCGCACCCTGACCGGCGGCATGCGGGACCGGCTGGCGCGAAATCTCACCAAGAGCGCCGCCCCGTGAGGATTGCTGCGGCGTTCAGCGCTGCGCAGGCCGTTCAGTTTCCGTTCATCGGCCTTCGAACAAGATGCGCGCAAGGGGTCTCAATGGCAATCGGCGCGGCAGGCGAAGCTGCAGCGGTTCCGCTCTAGTCAAGGACTCATGCGATGAACCCCTCTAGTTACTATATCAATATCAACCCCGTTGGCTTGGCCGGAAACGCGCGCAGCAAATATGTCCGCGACGTCACCGAGCATTTGACCTGGATTTACCGCACCACCAGCGGCCGGCTCCTGCTCAACTGCATCCGCAGGCCCAGTTTTCCAATTGAGATCAGGCCGCACACCGCAGGTGTGTGCAACGCCGAGGGCGGCAGCGAGCGGAAAGTACCCGGCGCTCCATTGACGGGTGTCGTAAAGTATTCTCCTTACGAATTCTCGAGCGCCGGCGCCTGCTCCGCCCACGGCGGCAACAAGAGCGGCAGATTGTGGGATGAAATCCTCTTCCACGAACTGGTCCACGTCTTCCGCACCGCGACGGGCAAGTGGAACCAGGCGCGGTCGCTGAGCTGGGGCATGAAGCAGTATGATGATAACGAAGAGTTCATCGCCGTGCTCTGCACCAACATCTATGTCTCGGACCGCACCAACAAGATCAAGTCGGGCTTGCGCGCCGGGCACAAGGATTTTAGCGCCATGGCCGCCGAGGACGCCACCCGCTTCGGCCTGTTCCTGAGTTCGGAAGCGGCCCTCGGATTGGTCCAGGGCTTCTGCAACGACAATCCGATCTTCACCAAGGCCCTGAGCGATAAGCTGAGCGATGTCGTCTACAATCCCATCGCCGACTACTACCGCTTTCCCAAACTCTGCGAAACCTTCTCCATCTTCGGCCGGCTGAAGGACAGGATGAAACTCCGCGGCGACTTGATCAGCCTCGGATTGTCCGCGGCTTTCGTTGACAAAGTGATGGGCCTGTGATGTGGAGTTGTGTCGGCGGCGCTATCAGTTCGCAGCCCTGAACCCCGTCGCCAGCACGAACAATTCCGCTGAATCATCCCGGCTGGCCATGGGCTTTACATGACGCACCGTGGCGAAGTCCTTCTTCATGGCTTTGAGGATTTCGCCTTCGGTGCCGCCAGCAGTCAGGACCTCTTGTCTAATGGCCGAACCGTTTGCCCAACGCCCTTAAATCCTCCGGAACCAATATCGCTTCGTAGTCGCGTGCGCCATGCAGAAACGATCACTTTCATCACGTGGCATTGTGCTCGCGCAAATCCAATTCATCCCGCAGTCTTTTGAATGCCACATCGAGAGGCATGGTGCGGCCCTCCTCGGCGTCGGCGATACCGCGCGCCAGGGCGGCATCGAGGGCTTGCAGCTTGGCGGCGCGGTCGCGTTCCTTCAGGTAGCGCTCCCGTACCAGGTCGCGGACATACTCGCTGCTCGATGCAAAGGCGCCCCGTTTCACCTCGTCGTGCACGAACCGTTCAAGCTCGCCGGTGAGAGTGAGCGTCATCTGTCCAACTGGTTTCATGGCGGACCCTCCTTCATGGTCACTGTCTGCCATAAAGTGTATTACAGTGCAAAACACTTTTTAGAATCTTATCCCCTGAACCCCGTCGCCAGAACGAATAGTTCGGCTGAGTCATCCCGGCTGGCCATCGGCTTCACATGACGCACCGTGGCGAAGTCCTTCTTCATGGCTTTGAGGATTTCACTCTCCGTTCCTCCGCGCAGCACCTTGGCGAGATAGGTGCCGCCCGGCTTCAGAACTTGCCTGGCAAAGTCATAGCCGGCCTCGGCCAGCGTCATGATCAGGATATGATCGGTCTGGCGGTGGCCGGTGGCATGGGCCGCCATGTCGGAGAGGACGCAGTCGGCCTTTTCGCCGCCCAGCGCATCAATGAGCAATTGCGGCGCATCGTCTTCGAGGAAGTCCTTCTTGAAGATGGTGACCGAAGAAATGGGATCCATGCCATGCATGTCGATGGCGATGACCTTGCCGCGGCCCTCCTCCGCCTTGACACGTTTCACCGCCACTTGGGCCCAGCCGCCGGGTGCGGCGCCCAGGTCCACGATGCGCCCGCCCGGTTTCAGGAAACGGTACTTGTCATCGATCTCGATCAGCTTGAAGGCGGCGCGCGAACGGTAGCCGAGCTTGCGCGCCTCGTGCACGTAAGGGTCGTTGAGCTGGCGCTCCAACCAGATCTTCTGCGACACGGTGCGCCCCTTGCCGGTCTTGACCCGCACTTTGAGGCTGTTGCCACCCGGCTTCTTGCCGCTGCCGGGCCTGCTCACGACGCCCTCCCATAGGTGCCGTCTTCCTTCATCAGCATGGTGAGGATGCCTTCGCGCAGGCCCCGGTCGGCGACCCTTATGCGCTCGGCCGGAAAAGCCAGGCGGATTTCCTCGAGGATGGCGCAGCCCGCAAGGACAAGGTCGGCGCGCTCCTTGCCGATGCACGGGCTGGCGGCGCGCTGTTCGTAAGACATGTGCAGCAGCCGGTAGGTGACATCGCCGATGTCCTGGCTGTTGAGCCAGCAGCCATCGACCCGCGAGCGGTCATAGCGCGGCAGGCCAAGCTGCACGCCGGCAATGGTGGTGACCGTTCCGGACGTGCCCAGGAGATGCGACGGCACCGGCGGCAATCCGGCATTGGCAATGGAAACCCGGGCCGCGAAGTCCTGCAGCATGGGCCTGAGAAAATCGCGCATCGCCTCGAAGGATTGCGGCGTCACGTCGATGCCGCCGCCGAAGCGTTCCGAGATCGTCACCACACCCACCGCCAGCGACGTCCAGGCCACCGTGTCGAAATGCCGTCCGTTGCGCCTGAGCCACAGCACTTCGGTGGAGCCGCCACCGATGTCGAAGACCAGGGCCGTCTCGGCCGCCGCATCGACCAGGGGCGACGCTCCCGTGGCGGCCAAACCCGCTTCCGTCTCGCGGTCGATGATTTCGAGCTTGAGGCCGGTTTCGCGGGTCACCCGGACGATGAAGGCCCGGCCGTTGGCGGCCATGCGGCAGGCTTCGGTCGCCACCAGCCGCACCCGCCTGACATCGCGCCACTTGAGCTTGTTGGCGCAGACCCGCAAGGCATCAATGGTGCGGTCCATGGCCTCCGCACCGAGTTCGCCGCTCTGCGCCAGCCTTTCGCCAAGCCGCACGATGCGCGAGAAGGCGTCGACCACGGTGAAGCCGTTTGACCCCGGCGTGGCGATCAGCAGGCGGCAATTGTTGGTGCCGAGATCGAGCGCGCCATAGAGATTGAGGCCGCCATCGCCGCGCGGCTCATGCTGGCGCTGTTGGGACTGTCCATTCAGACCCGGCTTGCGCCGGGAATGGTTCCAGCCCGACCCATTGGTCGCGTCCACGTCCAAAACCTTTCAAGGACCACCGGCTCTCGACGGCTTCAAGACCGGAGCGGCTACGGTTAAGTCCACATTCATTGCGTTGTCACGAATGTAACAGGTTCGGCGGCCTCCTCAAAGCAAATGTATCGGCGCAAAGCTACCCCAGGTGTTAACCGCCCATTGAGACGTTCCGACTTAAAGATGGGCGCTGCACGGGGTAAATATGCGTACATTTGGTCCAAAATGGTTCAAGGACGGGTCGCTGATGGGCGAGTTCTCGGATCATATGGGGGTGGCCATCACCCAGCAGAAGCAAGCGATTGCACTGCATGCCGCCAAAGTCGATGCCGAACTGGCCTCCAAGGCCAAGTCCGAGTTCATCGCCAACATGAGCCACGAGCTCAGGACGCCCTTGAACGCCATCATCGGCTTTTCCGACATGCTGCATACCCAGACCGTGACGTCGGCCGAGAAAGTCCAGCAATATTCGGGTTATATCAAGCAGGCCGCCGAACACCTCCTGGCGCTGATCAACGGTATTCTCGACGTCTCCAAGATCCAGGCCGGTAAGCTTTCCGTCGACCGCGAGCCCATCGACTTGGGGCCCATCATGTCGTCCTGCCTGCTGATCATCGAGGCCAAGGCGCGCGAGAAAGGCATCACGGTTGAATCCTCCGTGCCGTCCTCCCTGCCGCGGATTTCCGGCGATCCGCTGCGCCTCAAGCAAATCCTCATCAATCTGCTGAGCAACGCCGTCAAATTCACCCCCGACAACGGCCGCATCCGCATCGAGGCCAGCCTGCTCCAGCACGGCTATGCGGTGATCTCGGTCACCGACACGGGCTGCGGCATGTCGCCCACCGAGGTCGAGACCGCCATGCGGCCCTTCGGCCAGATCGACACCGCCTTCAACAAGCGCCACGAGGGCACTGGCTTAGGGCTGCCCATCGCCTATGCGCTGGCCCGCCTGCACGGCGGCGATCTCCGCATCGACTCGCAGAAGGGGGTTGGAACCAGGGTGTCGGTCATCCTGCCGACCGCCGACAATCCCGCCGCCGAAACTCAACTCCATTGAGAGATTGAAAGAGCCCATGTACCGCCAGCAGATGCCAATCCCGCCCAATGCGGCCTTCCGGCAAGACGTTGTGGAACGTGTGGGCCGCATCGTCGCCGTGACGGGCGCCCATGCCGTGATCTTGATCGATGCCGAAGACAACAGCGTCCAGCATCCCAACAAGAGCCCGGAGATCGGCACGCTCCTCAAGGTCGACACCGCCAAGTCGATTTCGCTTGCCATGGTCTCGGCCTTGAGTTCGCCGATGCCATCCCACTCCAAGGACGACAAGGAACTGCGCATCATTGAGGTCGAATTCATCGGTGAACTGCCCAAGGATGCCCAGGGCAATCCGGTCGGCTTCCGCCGTGGCATCTCGTGCTATCCCTCGCTTGGCGACATCGTTTTCCGCGCCAGCAAGCGCGAGCTTGAGAAGGCCTATGCCTGCGACGCCGACACGGCGATTAGGGTGGGCCACATCCAGCAGGACGAAACCATTCCGGCGATGATCAAGATCGACGAAATGCTCGGCAAACACTTCGCCGTTCTGGGCACTACCGGCACCGGCAAGTCCTGCACCGTGGCGCTGATCCTGCGCCGCATCCTGGAAAAGAATCCTCAGGCCCATATCCTGCTCCTGGATGTCCACCGCGAATACGCCAACGCGTTCAAGGAATATGCCGAGATCATCACGCCTGAAAACATGATCCTGCCCTTCTGGCTTCTGAACTTCGAGGAAATCGTCGAGATCCTCATTGGCCAGCAGTCGGGCCGCGAGGCCGATACAGAAATCCTGCGCGAACTGATCCCGCAGGCCAAGATGCGCTACTTGAATAACCAGCGCCGCGACCGCAACGGCATCGTGCGCGGCCGCGAACTGACCGACCCCACCAACATCGGCGTCGACACGCCCATTCCCTACCGCACCTCCGACCTGATCGGCTTGATCGAGGAATATATCGGCAAGCTTGAAATGCGCGGCGAACTGGCCCCCTACAAGCGCCTGAAGTCGCGCGTCGAAACCATCAGCCGCGACCCGCGCTATGCCTTCATGTTCGGCGGCTTGACCGTGCAGGACACCATGGCCGCAGTGCTGTCGCGCATCTTCCGCATTCCCGTGGCGGGCAAGCCCATCGCCATTCTCGAGCTTGGCGGGCTGCCCTCCGAAATCATCAATGTCGTGGTCTCGGTGCTGGCCCGCCTCGCCTTCGATTTCGGCGTGTGGAGTGCGGGCCAGATCCCCATCACCTTCGTCTGCGAGGAGGCACACCGCTACGTGCCGATCGACAAGACTCTTGGGTTCGAGCCGACCAAGCGTTCGATTTCGCGCATCGCCAAGGAAGGCCGCAAATACGGCGTGTCGCTGTGCATGGTGACGCAGCGCCCGGCCGAACTCGATCCCACCATCCTGTCCCAGTGCAACACCATCTTCTCAATGCGCTTGACCAACGAGCGCGACCAGGAAATCCTGCGGGCCGGCATCTCGGATGCCGCGGCCAGCCTCCTCGAATTCATGCCCACCATGGGCACCGGCGAAGCCATCACGTTTGGCGAGGGCGTGGCGCTGCCCACCCGCATCAAGTTCGACATGCTGCCAGCCGAATCCTGGCCCAAGAGCAACACGGCCTCCTTCACCAAGAACTGGGCGAAGGAAATGCCCGACGACAATTTCCTGCACGATATCGTGATCCGTTGGCGCGCCCAGAGCCACAATCCGGACAGCCTTAACTACGCCGCCGATGTGGCCATCCAGCCCGCCGCCCCGGCACCGCAGGCGGCAGCACCCTTGGCGCCGCCGGTGAGTCAGCCAGGCATCCGCCGCGCGCCAGCCGCCGCGGCACCGGCACCCCAGGGCTTCGCCCAGCAGCGCACAACCGCGCCGCCGCCGCCTCAGCCCGTGAACCCCACGGCCCCGGCAGGCCAGCAACAAAGCCTCGCGAGTTTGATCCGTCAGTTCCGGAGCTAGAAAAGCCCCTTGCGCGGGCCGGTGCGGGAGGCTATCTACCCCGCCACCGCACCCGTTGGGGGATCGGCTAACGGTAGGCCCTCAGACTCTGACTCTGATTGTCTAGGTTCGAATCCTAGTCCCCCAGCCACTCTAAATTTTCCTTTATTTTCAAGATACTTAGCAAGCTTCAAAAGAGCGATTCTCACCAAATCCTCACCAATTTGCAGCCATGGTGAATTTCCAGGAGCCGTCACGGCTATTTCGCCATGGACAGTCGCGGATGTGATCGGCCATGACAGCGGGTCCAGCCTGCCCGTTGGAATGACCGTGAAGGACTATCCCGGCAAGTACGATATGGCGTCCATGCGGGCCTGTTTATCCACTTGGCCTCATTCCGTACTTGACTTGTTCTCATGTTGGGTCAAATCTTCCGCGATAGAATCGCAGCCCTTTAGCCGTCAGATGGCCTCATGGATACGCCTGCCCTACGCAAATCGAGAGGCGCATTCTTCACGCCGTTGGGGGTCACCAAGTTCCTGACCAAATGGGCCATTCGCAGCCCGTCCGATCACGTCTTAGAGCCATCGTGCGGCGATGCCGCTTTTCTCATCCCGGCTGCCGAGACGCTGCAAGGCCATGGTGCCAGCCGTGAGGCCGTCGCGGCGCAACTGCATGGCTATGACATTCATCCGGCCTCTGTCACACAGGCAAGTGAGCGGCTAGCCGAGTCCGGCCATGCCGGGACGTTGCGGGCTTCCGATTTCTTCGACGTTGAAGCCACCGGCCAATATGATGCGGTTGTCGGCAATCCACCCTTTGTCCGCTACCAGTCATTCACAGGCGACTCCCGGTTCAAGGCCCTCAAGGCGGCACTTGCTCAGGGTGTGCGCCTCACGGGGCTGGCATCGTCGTGGGCGGCATTCGCGGTGCATGCCATTGGTCACCTCAAGCCCGGTGGCCGATTGGCCCTTGTGCTCCCGGCTGAGCTATTGACGGTCGGCTATGCCGCGCAAGTCCGCGATTTCCTCATGCGGCGGTTCTCATCGGTGCGCCTTGTCGTGTTCGAGCAACTGGTTTTCGAGGATGTACTTGAAGAGGTTGTCTTGCTCTTGGCCGAAGGCAACGGCGGGGCCACTCATTTCAAGGTCTATCAGGCGAAGAATGCCGCCGATCTTGCAAACGTCGATATGGGCGGCTGGACCGAATTTGAGCCGAAGCAAAGCGACAAGTGGACCTCAGCCCTTCTCTCTTCACAAGCCATGGCGCTCTATGATGCGTCCTTGTCGACTCCGCATTTCGAACGGCTGGCCTCATGGGGGTCCGCGTATCTTGGCGCGGTTACCGGCAACAATGCCTATTTCACACTTTCGAAGAGCAATGCCGTAGCAGCGGGATTGCCTACCAAGGACTTGCGGCCAATCTCGCCACCCGGCTCTAGGCATCTTCGAGGGCTGACAATCTCGACGGCGGCATGGGAATCACTTTGCCGTGAGGATGCCCGTGCATATCTGTTCTACCCGTCCGGCAAGAATCCTTCCGCCTCTGCCCTGCGATATATCGAACAAGGCGAACTTGACGGAGTCGACAAGGCGTATAAGTGCCAAGTGCGGTCGCCATGGTGGCAAGTGCCATTGGTGGAAACACCTGACCTGTTTTTCACCTACATGAATCATGATCGGCCACGGCTGACCACCAATGACGCCGGACTCGAAATTCTCAATTCGCTCTATGGCATCAAGTTGAATGCAGGCCGCAAGACACTTGGCCGCGACCTCTTGCCAATTGCGAGCCTCAATAGCCTCACGGTGTTGGGGGCTGAGGTTGTGGGCCGTTCCTACGGTGGCGGACTGTTGAAGCATGAGCCGCGTGAGGCCGACAAGCTGCCATTGCCTTCCTTGGTCACGGTGCAGGTCATAGAAGACAAGTTGCGGACCTTGCGTCCGCTGCTGACCAAGGCCCTTCGAGGGAACAGGATTGATGACGCCGTTGCCATGGTGGACAAGATTCTGTTGAAGGATCACATGGGATTGGATGACGCTCAGGTTGAGTGCCTTAGACAGGCAAGGACCATGCTTTTCGAACGTCGCAAGACTCGGGCAAGGGGCGAACGTGGCGAAGATTGATGACGCGATAGAGGCCGCACTCAATTCCCTTGATGCCAAGCCGGATGAGAATGCCAGTCGGGCTGCAAAGAAACGCTATAGCGAATTGCTGTCACAAAAGCTCGCCTTGGTCCTTGGCGCTGAATTGCGTGCCCGTGGTCTGAAAGAGGCAAGGCCCGCAGAGGTGGGAGAACTGGATTCGTCCGGGGCTGAGCGCCGCATGGCCGGTGGTATCGGTGCCAAGAAGGTGGATGTGACTTGGACCACCGAAGAGAGTGGCTTGCTTCTGGCCATTTCGATCAAGTCCATCAATTTCGCGGACAAGAAGACCGGCAACTACCAAAAGAACCTGACCAATCGCCGGGGTGACATGCTCATGGAAGCAGTCACCCTTCACCGTCGATTCCCGTATGCGGTGCTTGCGGCCTTATTCTTTCTCGACAAGGGCGCGGCGTCAGACGGCACGGCCAAGAGGAAATCCACATTCCTGAATGCGCATGCACGGTTGAAGCTCTTTACAGGCCGCAATGATCCGGCTGGACGTGATGAGCAGTTTGAGCGGTTCTACATCATCCTTGTGGAAGCATCGCCCTCAGCTTCGAAGGTTGAAGCCTTCGAGGTGGGAAAACCGGACAAAACCGTTCCGATGGATAAGATCATAGAGGACCTTCTCTCACTGACGGCTGAGCGCAATCCCGATTTCTATGAGTACGACTCTGCAAAGGGAAAGCTCGTTTCCGTTCAAGGCTGAATCTGTTTTCAGATTCTGTTCAATCAATTTGACTAAGGCGCAACTTGGCCAAAAACAAAATTCAACACTATGTGCCCCGTTGCCATTTGAAACCATTCTCTATCGACGGCAAGGGCGCGGCGGTTTGCCTCTACAATCTAAAATCAGACAGGCTCATCACGAACGCGCCGTTGCGCAACCAATGTGCAAGGGATTACTTTTATGGACCGGATGGACGTTTAGAAACTGCCTTTCAGCCGTTGGAGGGCAACTATGCAAATGTAATTCGCCGTCTTCCGAGTCGTAGTGGTCAGATGAATCCCGTCGATCTCGAATTTCTGCGAGACTTCTCACTTCTCCAGTCTCTTCGAACTGAGATGGCTGCAAGGCGGTTTTCAATCATCAACAGCGCCATCTACGATATGTTCAAAATGCATGACCCCGAGTCTGTATCGGACGTTGACCTAGGAGTTGCGTCCATCCTTCATAGTGCGCTTTCAAGCTTTCAGCAGAACAGGCAGACAATCTCCGATCTGAAATGCGCCCTCATACTAAATAGAACCATGACGCACTTTGTTACCTCAGATGACCCCGCTGTGTTCACAAATCGGTTCTACCTTCAACGATTAAACGACAACAATTTTGGAATTAAAAATTCAGGGGCCATGCTATTCATGCCCCTCACACCGGTGCATGCTTTTGTCTGCTACGATCCATATTGCTACATGGTTCCGGACATTGTCGGATCGGTACTTGAGTTAAAGGATATCCGTGACGTGTTCGCGGTAAATCAACTGCAATTCATTCGCGCGGGAGCTAACATCTATTTTCGTGATTGGAAAGATGGTGACCGCGTCCGAAAAGAGGTGGCAGAGGTTGCGGATAGGAGGCTAGAGGTCTGGGGTGCGGTCAACTATCTTATCGAAGAGAGTCGGTCAGGCGATTTCATAAAATATCGAATTGCGACTGAAGAGGAAATCCGAAAGGTTGACAAATTGATATTTCATGCCGAAGGCTACCACCCCGATCCGAAAGATTGGCTTTCAAAAATAAAATGGCATCCGAAACCTAGGACAATCAACACCCGTTCCGCTGCTGGCCATGAGCGCCCCAGTAAGAGGCACCAAACATAGCGCATTGCGCATTGCGCACCTTCTGTAGAACCTATTCCCACTCCAAGTGTGCTTGGCGGGTGACAGCGAGGCAACGGGGTTGCGCAAAGGGTATCAAGGCCATAGTGCGAACAGTGGCCCTTTCCATTTGCCGATCACGCTGGCACTGTCTCCCACCATGAAACCATTGGTCAGATACGATGAGGCTTGCCGGGCCATTGCTGCCGCGAAGGTGGTTGATGAGGTCAAGAGCTTCCATGACAAGGCAGCGGCAATGCAGGCTTATGCCAGACAAGCCAAAAACCGCGATCTTGAGATAGACGCGGCTGAAATCCGCATGCGGGCCGAACGGCGGCTAGGTGAGCTTCTGAAGGCTGCCAAGGGCAAGGGCCAGGTATCGAGGGGCCAGCCGTCGAAAAAGAATTGTGCGGACTTGGAACAATACCCGCGTGTAAAGCTGGCCAAGGCTGGCATTGACCGCAAGCTGTCCAGCCGTGCGCAAAGGCTTGCGGCGCTGCCGTCTCCGAAATTCGAGGGTTTGTTGCGCGGCTGGCGCCACCGGGTCCACAAAGAGGGCGAACGGGTCAGTGCTGA